>JAGWAD010000035.1 GCA_018302105.1 Candidatus Woesearchaeota archaeon | reverse complement strand
TATAATCTTACTCTTCTTACTCTTCTTCCAGCGCTTTTAGTCTGCCAATTGTATTTTCTTAATTTAGCAGTTGCTCCATAACCACATGAAGCACATTTTTTATTTCTAACATGATAAGAACGTTTACCGCATCTTCTGCATCTCTGAACAAGACGTCTCTTTCCAGATTTTCTACCCATAGAGGGTGTACCTTTTGTCATTTAGAACACCTAAGCTGTTGAAATAAAGATTATTGTATCTCCCCTTATGAAGGTCACACCTAATTTTCTTGTAGTTTCGCCACTAACTTTTTCTTCACAGTCTGTAAGAACCATGTTAACATGTTGATCGAATGATTTTAATTTTCCTATTAATTGCTTTCCACTTTTAAGTTCTACAATTATGCCTTTTCCTTTTGAATCATTTAATGTATCGAATGGCCTTAGTTCCATAGTTTAAAGTGGCTTTTGACTTAATATATAAAACTTCCGTTATCTGAATTTAAGATTATTTTGCATTAAGTCAGACGGTAAAATCTATAAAAATATTAAATTGCTGTAATAATGAAATAATGATTTTCATTTTCTAATATATGTAATAAAAATATATAGCCTTCAATCAAAGATTAATTTATGTGGATTTTAATTATTATAGAATTTGTAATATTCTCTTTTATTGGTTGCTTAATTGATTCTCTACATAAATCTATAATGCAACAAAAACTGATTTTATCTGGAGCAATTATTAAATTAATTTGTCCTGTTTATGGGATTGGTGCTTTGTTTTTAATTTTAAATTTTAAATTGTTAAGTAAGTATAAAAATTGGATACAGATAATCATTGGTTTTATTGGATTAATTTTAATCGAACTTATTTCTGGATTGATATTAGAATATATATTTAGAATTAAATTATGGGATTATTCTAATAATTTTATGAATTTTTATGGCTGGATTGATTTGCAGCATACAGTATATTGGTCTATAGTAACATTAATTTTTAAGAAATTTATTTATCCTATGCATTTAAAATCTGAAGGCTTTTTTAAAGCAAAAGTATTATAAATATTATCTAAATCACAGCTATATGGAAAAACACATAAATTGTTCATCATGCAATATGAGTATTACTAATTTAGTTGGTTCTGTGAGATTTAAATGTCCGAAATGCGGCAAACAAGAGTTAGTCAGGTGTGCACATTGCAGGAAAATAGCAGCCCAATATGCTTGCCCAGAATGCGAATATGTTGGTCCTTAAAAAATGGCAAAGATGTTTATAACTTTAAAAATAATGCCAGAATCACCTGATGCAGATTTTGTTGCTTTAAGAAATGAGATTAAAAAAATTGCAGAAAAACATTCTGGAGAATTATTAGACAGGGATTCTTATGAACCAGTTGCATTTGGATTAAAAGCTTTAAAAGTGATTATTTATATTGACGAATCTAAAGGCTCAGAAGAAATTTCTGAAGAAGTTGGAGCTTTGGAAGGTGTTTCCAGTTCAAGTGTAATAGATATGAGGAGGGCTGTTGGGTAAATATATTTCTTATCATATAAATATTATTCAATTTTTAAGTTATATGATCATGATATTAAATTATAACTCAATGTCTTACAAATTTTATAAAACCTTAAATTATTTTTATAATTCTTAACTTAGAAATCTTATTAAATAATAGAAATACTAAATTCTTAATGAAGACTTTACTGATTTTTTTAATAATCTGGATAGCAATGATTGCTCATGCATTTTGGGAATCATCTGTTGAAGGAAGAAATGCCTGGGATAAGAATAAATATGGATGGAAATGGAGATTAGCTAAAAATTTATCATTAACAAGATATCATTTCTGGTTATTTGTTGTATACCTTCCTTTGATATTAATTATTCTTCCATTAATTGTGGCTGGTTTTAGTCTAAAACTTTTTGGAATATTGCTTTCAGCTTATTTTTCAGGAATGGTAATAGAGGACTTTTTCTGGTTTTTAGTAAATACAGAAATTCCATTTAAAGAGTCATGGAATCCTAAATTTGCTTCATATTATCCATGGATTATAATCGGCAAGTTTAGAATTCCGTTGTTTTATGTTCTGGGATCTGGATTAGCAATTTTATTCTGGTTTGTTTTTGTTTAATTTTTATCTGACCTTGCATATCAAAAGACTTAAAATCTTGTTTATTTTTAATTATCCGTGGCAAATTTAACAAAAGAACAAATGCAGGAAATTCAGGAATATATTAATACACTTCCAGAAACAGAAAGAGAATCAAAATTAAAAGAGATTATGTCACAATTTGAACAACCACAGCAATGCCCTTTTTGTTTAATGTCAGAAAATAAAATTCCAACAACAAGGGTTTATGAAGATGCAAATTTTATGGCTGTTTTGGAAATAAATCCTTCTAATCCAGGCCATACTTTATTGTTTCCTAAAAAACATATTCAAACTTTTTCTGCATTAATAGAAAGTGAAGTTGAATCATTAAGTAAAGTAATTAAGAAACTGGAATCTGCATTGATGATCTTGTATAAAAGTTGCAATGTGGTAATTTCAGACGGTCCTTTTTCAGGGAACAGATTTGAACATCTGACAATTAATTTAATTCCAAGACAACAAAAGGATAATGTAGTAATAAACTGGAAAGGAAATAAAGCTGAAGAAAATGATCTTAAAAAAGTACAACAAGATATTATTCAGGCAATACCTATAGAAAAAAAAGAAATACAGCCTGAGCCCCCAAAAGATTTAACAGGAAAGTTTAGAAAGAAATATCTTCCTTAAAAAAGAACACTGCCAAATATAATTGTCATAATAAAACCCAATAAAAATGCAGGAACAAATGGTATCCCTTCTTTTATTAAAACTTTTCTGATTTTAGATTTCTTAATTTGGTTTATGTCTTCTATGCTTAAACCTGTATTTTTTGAATAGCAAATTATTCTATTTTTAACTTTAACATCACTGAAAAGCCAGTCTCCTTCAGTTATTTTATTAACGCCAATATAATTAATCAGGCAGCTTTGTTCTACTGCTCTAATAAATATTAAACTTACAAATAAAACAGAAAAGATTAATATTAAAAAAACAATTATAGTTGCAAATAATTCATCTATGCTAAAATACAAGCCAACTGATAATATGGTAGCTATAGTTATAATTCCAATTATTAAATAACTTTTTTCCTTATTCCATGCTTTAACAAATTTTTCTTTATTTTTTATTGCAAGGAAAATACTATAAAATATACTATAAACCAAACCAGCTAATAATATGTTAATAATTAAAACAACTAAAAATGGTAATTCAATATTTTGGTTAATTATACTTCCTATTTTATAATCCCCAAACATTGCACCTAAACCCATAATTAATTTGGCATCTCCTCCACCCCATTGTCTTGTATAATACATTAAATTACCAAATATAAAACAAGCAATAAATCCTATTATTCCAAATAAAAATATTTTATAATCATTGAATATTAAAGAATAAATTATCCTTGCACCAAATCCTATTGCTATTAAGCTGTAATTAAGCCAGTTTGGGACTTCCTTTTTTTTAATATCCACTATTGCAGCAAATATTAACCAAATAAATGCAATGACTATTAAAAAATAAGTAAATACCATGATAATTTTTAAACAATTACCTTTATAAAATTTCTTAAGTTTTTTAATCTGTGGTTTCAATAATAGGTGCTGGGCCTGCAGGAAGTTACACTGCTTATTTTTTGGCTAAAAGAGGTTATGAAGTAACAGTTTATGAAGCAGGTAATAAAATAGGACATCCAATACAATGCAGCGGAGTAGTAACGCCTGCAATAGAGGATGTATTAAAAGTAAAAAAAGAAGTAATTGTAAACAGAATAAAAAAAATAAGGTTTTTTTCTCCTAATAATCAAAGCTTTGAAGTTAATATAAAACCTGATTATGTTTATGATCGCGGGGAATTAGACAGATATATAGCAGGTTTAGCTGAAAAGGAAGGAGTTAAATTTAAATTAAACCATAGATTTGAGTCTTATGAAAATTCTAATAATTCCATGAAATTAAAATTTGCAAATTCAAAAATTATTAATACAGATATTTTAATTGGTGCTGACGGACCATATTCTAAAGTTGCACAATGTGCTGGTTTATTTAATAACAGGAAATTTATTACTGGCTTACAAGCAAGATGCAAAACAAAAATAGAAGATAAATCCAGGGTTGATATATTTCTAGGCTATGGTGAATTTGGATGGTCAATACCAGAGGATGAATATTGTGCAAGAATCGGGGTTGTTTCAGAAAAAAATCCGCAAAATGACTTCAAAAGATTAATATTAAATTTAAAAGCAGAGACAATAAATTACCAATCTGGAATGATTCCATTATATAACTCACAAGTTAAAACTCAAAAAGACAATGTTTATTTAATAGGTGATGCTGCAACAATGGTGAAAGCAGCTACACATGGCAGTATTTTATATTGTTTAATAACTGCAGAACTTTTAGCAAAGGCAATACATGAAAAAAAAGATTATGAATCATTATGGAGAAAAGAAATAGGTCTGGATTTATGGCTTAACCTAAAGATAAGAAATACTTTATGCAAATTTTCAGACAAAGATTATAATAAATTAACAGAATATTTTTCACAGGATAAATTAAAATCAGTATTAAGCACGAATGTAAGAGATTTTCCAAGTAAATTTATTTTGCAGCTTTTGATAAAAGAACCCAGATTATTAAGATTTTTTCCAAAAGTATTATAATTTTTTTCTGCTTTCACTAAATAACCAAGATAGAATAAATAAAACTAAAGCTATTATGAATATTATTTTTGCGAACCATGCTGCTGTCCCAGCTATTCCTGAAAATCCAAGAACAGCTGCAACAATTGCAACAATCAAAAAAATTAAAGCCCAGCCTATCATAATTTAAAAAGAAACTAAAAAAAATTAGTTTTCTTCCTCAACTTCATTTTCAATTGGTTTATCTTCATTAGTCTTAAATTTTTCATTATTTTTTGGTTGTGTAAACTTTTTCATTTTTCCCCTCCGCTATGGCTTAAAGATTTTTATTACTGTAATCTTATTCTTTACAGCCTGCCCTTTTTTTCTCTTTTTAAAAAAATTTATTACTAACATATTTTCACTAAGTCTATTATCTCAAAATTCTTTATAAACATTTACGATAAAAGTATATAGTTTACTAAATGCAAAAGTTAAGATTTGAAATACTAGTTGATTATTTTTAAAATTTTATAGAAAATTACTTCTTTCTGACAGGCCTTAAAGCCTTGCCGCTACAATTTCTACAGCTAACTCTACTGTTTCTGACTTTTGCAGGATCTGCTTTTCTTTTAGTCTTACATCTTCTGCAAACAAATACTCTTTCAAACAATCTTTTATTAGCTTCAGCGAATTTTGCCATTTTAAATTTAATTTATTTTTCCATCATTACTTTTTCATCCATTATGATCCAGTAACTTACCATTTCTCCTTCTTTAACTCTATCTTTCAGTTCTTCAGGTATTTTTAAATCCATAGTCTCAAATGTTGTCATTTCCATTACATTTGCTAAATCTCCATGAATTGATAATACCTGAGCAGTTTTTTTCTCAATTATTGGAACTTCAACATTGTCACTTCCAGAAAAAAGAGCAATTTTCTTTTCTCCTTTTATCAAACCAACTGCTTCTATTCTGCATTTTGAAGCTCCGTGTTTTCCAGTCTTGCTTTTTTGTATGTCTTTAACAACACAAGCCACATTATCAATTAAAATGTAAGTGCCTGGTTTAACATTACCAGCTGACATCTGTCTTATTTCTCCCATAAGATGCTGTAGTTGGAGCAGTATTTATAATGTTTTCTGTTTAGATTGGATTTAGCTTAAGGTTATGTCAGATATTACTTTAAATTGAATATTTGAAATTGTACCCAATAGTACATTGTAACGTTAAAGGGAGTTTTAGATTCTCCTCCAAAAAAATTCATCAAATCATATTATTTTTTATTTAGCAATTTTCCATAATTGATAGAAAAATTGCCTAAAAGATTGAACCGTATTTTCGTCCTGAATTAAAATACAAGAAATTGGATCTTTATAATTCATAATTAGGGCTGTTTTAGTTCCAAATATATCAATTGTTACGGGAGTAATGCCTTCTAAAAATTTTGCTTCCGTGCATTTCATCTTCTTAAATTCATCAAAGAATTCGCTTTTTTCAGAAAATAAATGCTTGGCGATAATTTTTTTACTTATCCTTTTTGGCGACCAATTAATCCAAAATCTATTTATTTTTTCATCCTTTAATGAGGTAACCCCCATCGCTAAGATTTCTTCATCTTTTCCTACTTTTTCAAATGCTTCATCAACAGCAGTTTTTAATCCCCTTAATCCTGTGTAAATTGTAGCTCTTGAACTCTCAATAGAGGTATTTCTTATAAGATTTAATTGAGGTATAGCTTCCTCAATTATTGGTTCTTCTTGTTTTAGTTGATTTAATCTTTGCTGAAAATATTCTTTTAATTGATTCGGGGGGGATGCGGTAAAATGTTTAACTCCGTTAATGTTGGATTCTGAAATTAAGCCCTTATGTTTCAAAGACTCTAAAGTGTCGTAAATTCTTCCTGAATTTAGTCCAGATTTTTTAAGAATCTTTGCTGTTTTTATTGTTCCAGATTTAACTAAAGTTAGGTATACAATACTCTCATTTTTGGTTAAACCTATTTTCTCCAGTGTTTCAGTTTCCATACTCTTCTATATCTCTCTGAACTTTATAAAACTTCTTATTTACCACCCACAATAAGGGGGGAAGTATTTATATTATAATTAGAGTAATAACTACTAAGAAGATATAACATGAACGAAAAATTACCAACCGTGCCAGAGCAAATAGATGTAATGGTAAATTCCGAATGTAATGCAAGATGCCAGATGTGCATCCAAGAGATTACATGGAAAATGCCTACAGGAGAGCAAGATCCTTTTACTAAAGGGGTTGCTGATTATATTAATGAATATCATGATTTGGGCGGAAGAAAAGTTATAATAACTGGCGGAGAGCCCACTCTTAGACCGAGTAGAGTAATTTCTACATTAAAAGAATTATCAAAATATCCTGATTGGGATTTGATAGCCATGTATACTAATGGTTCTAGATTGTTAAAAGAATCTGATGGGGAAACATTAGCCCAAAAATTAAAACAAGGTGGTTTGCATTATGTCAATTTAAGTACATATCATTACAATTCTGAAAAAAATAATAGAATTTTTGGAATAGATGCAGGAAATCCGCGTGTTATTGGTAAGCATCTGTCTGATATAGGTATGCCATTAAGACTTTGTGCAACCTTGCAAAAAGGTGGACTTGAAACCACAGATGATGTTTTAAGATACCTTGATTTTGCTCAAGAGTGCGGAGCAAAGGACGTATATTTAAGAGAATTATTCAGAGTTTATAATGTTGATTCCAATAATGAATCGATAAGAGGTCATCTGGAATATATAGATTTTAACTTTGTTCCATTAAAACCAGTTATAGAAGAATTAAGAGAAAGCGGAGCAATCCAGACTGGACAAAGAGCCAATTTTCAAGGTAGGAAAAAAAATGAACTTGCTTTTGAAACAAAAACAAGTTTTCCTTTCTATACTTCTCAATTAGAAATAGGAAGAGAGAAAGCAGAAGAATTGCCTTATTTAGTAATAATGCCAAATGGTAATCTTTATTCTACTTGGATGGGCGAACAGTTTAAAGTTGATTCTTTAAAGAAATTTGTAGAGGGGAAAAGAAAATGAAACAAAAAACCCTTCTTGTAGTTGATGTTCAGAATGAATTCTGCCATCCAGATGGATTTTTCGCAAGGAACAAATTAACCTGCAATCCAGAAGGCTTTTTTGGAGAAGGCAAATTAACTGTTAAAAGCATAGATAAGGTAGTAGATAATATTGAAAGTGCAATTGCTCATTTTAGAAAAGAAAGTTTTCCAATTGCCTATGTTAGAGGAGTAGGCGATCCCCAATATCTATCTCAATCTAGATTTGAAAGATATAAACAAATGTATGAACAAGGGTTTTTGAAAGATGGAACTCGTAGCACTGACTTTTACAGAATCAAGCCTCTCGGAGAAGAACCAGTTTTTACTAAAGGAGGTTTGGACGCCTTTTCCGATACGCAATTTAGAGAATATGTTCAAAGAACAGCTTCGGATCTTATTTTGGTTGGCTTCTTCACTGACGTTTGTATAGATGCTATTGCTCTGAGGGCAGAAGAGAAATGGATTGGAATTCCGACAGAAATTATAGCAGATTGCACTGCAAGTCTCTACTGGCCACAAGATAAACAATTAAACAAACTTAAAATGCTCTACGGAACTAAAATACAAAACTCTCTTTCGGATTATATTTCTAATTCTCAAATTAATTCTTTGTAGGAGATAAAATGGAAAACAAAAGAGTTTTAGTGGTGGGAGCTGGAAGTTATTCAGAAAAAGACCCTTCAATTAAGGGTATTGGAACTTGTCTTGTTGAGAGATTCGCAAAAGAAAGAAATCTCTCAATTTTATTTACTTATTACCAAAGCCAAGAAGGTGCAGAAAAACTTGCCAAAAATATAAAGTCTGAACACCCTAGTTTTGAAATTGATTGTTTAAGATTTAATTCTTTAAACTATGAATTAGATTGGAAAAGTTTAGAATCAAAATTAGCAAAATTCGGAACTCCAGATGTTTTTGTGTATAATGCTGGATTAAGAGTTTACAAGAAAAGTTTAACAGAAGAAGAAAAAGAAGCAACAATGAAAGTAAATTATTCTTGCCCTGTTTTTCTTATAGAAAAAATAGGAGAGAAAGTGTACCAAAAAGAATTAAAGGGAAAGATTATTTTAACAAGCTCAGTTTTAGCAGGAAAACATCACCCATTTTTAGAAGATTATTGTTTGTCAAAAGGGTTATTAGAAAGATATGTCCAAGAAAAAAAAGAATACTGGAAATCAAGAGGAATTGAGATTAGAATTGTTTCACCAAACCTTACAAGAACCCCTATGATTGAAGAACAAATTGATTTTTATGAAGAAGAGATTAAACAGGGTAAAAGACCAAAAATTGTTTCTCCTGAAGAAATAGCAGAAGAAATTACAAGTTTATGCCTAAATAAATGTTAATCTAAATCTTGCTCAGCTTAATTAAATCCAACCACTTATTAACTCCTAGCTCTAATTGAGGGATAGCAACTTCGGCAGGTGTTTTTTCCCCTAAAGAGAACTTTGAATAATTCTATTTTTTAATTGGGCTTCAAACTTGAAGCCTTGGATAAGAACCAAATGTTCTTATAAACTCCTTAATTAATTATATTTT
>JAGWAD010000012.1 GCA_018302105.1 Candidatus Woesearchaeota archaeon | reverse complement strand
TCCTTTCATACCCAATGCTAACTCCAAATTGTTTAAGAGAAAATATTTCATTCATTATAAAATCACCTCTAATAAATATAGAACTAAACTAATTTATATCTTTATCGACGGTAAAACAACTATATTTTACAGGAGAATGTAAGAACCTGGGTTCTTACGGGATTAAGCAAACTTGCTTAATCCATTAATTTTGTTTAATTATTCAAAGTTCTCTATTAATTTTCTTTTTTTTAAATTTGTTATCTTTTTCTATTACTGGTTTTACATAATTCTTCAAGGCAACTAATTCTATTAAAGTAAGTTTTAATCCAAAATCCTCTTTAATTTATTCTATTGCTTTGTTAAATGTTATAATTCTAGTTTATTCATTAGAAAACCTATATTAAAAAGATATAAAATTTAGCTTTTTAAAAACTCATGAATTTTTGTAAATAGTTCATCCTTTTCACCATATATTAAAAAATTTCCTTTTGTGGATGCAATATAATCTGCCTCATCTCTTGACTCCCAATTTTCTTTATAATTAATTTTAAATCTTGCAGTAATGTCCTGATCTGAAATCATTTCAGTATTTTCAATTTTAGGAATAAATTGTTTTGTTAATTTATGCATAGTACAATGATTATAAACAGTTTGTGATTCTCCGTCATTATAAACTAAGTCGCCATAACTAGTTATATGAACGATATACCTATTTTTATCCTGCAGAATTTCAAACATAAAACTTTTATGTATGTGCTCTTCAATTTCTTCTATTTTATTTAATCCTTCTCTTGTTATTTTATATGCTTTTGCTTCTTTTGATTGGATCATATTATTGAAGAAACTAACCATTTGGGTATTATCTTTACCAATATTTCCTTTTAATAATTCAATAAGATTTACCATTTTGATATATTCTACTATAAAACCTATTTTTAACTTTATGTGAAATAAGAAAGGTATATTAAAAATTTATCTCCTACCTTTCTCAATCTTACCCGATAATAAGGCATTTAAGCTTTGGTCATTAACTTTTATTATCTGCCATCTAACACATGGAATATCTCCTTTTGCTCTTCCCATTTTTCCACCAATACATTCAATTAAAACTTCGTCATGTTCGTTAATGAATTTTTGAGCATTATCTCCAGGAATAAAAACAGTAATATGTTTTCCATTTTTTAATAATTGAACTACTGCACATTTTCTCATGGCAGAGTTTGGCTGTTTTGCTTCAATTTGTCTTTTTTCCAAAACAATTCCCTTTGCCTGATGGCTGCCTGCTAATGGGTCTGCTCTTGTTTTTAAGTTTAAAGTTTTTCTAACGTAGTTTTTACTACTCCACCTAGCATTTTTTCTTCTATCTTTTAATCTTTTTCCAGACATTAATCCATTAGGCTTGTTTCCCATTGTGAATTGAAGCTTGGTTATATTTTATAAATCTTTTCATAGTAATTTTTTTATGGATATTACAGATACTTTCTTATATGGGGTAAAGAGTTGTAATGAATTTGATGAAACTTTAGATATTGTAAAAAGTAATTTCTGGTTTGATAAAATATCCTGGAGATAATTCAATAAGTATAATTAAATTAGATTTTAAGATTTAATCTGGTAATAATTTAAAATATTTTTCTAATTTTTCCTTATTCAAATCTTTAAAAATTTGTTTTTCAAAAATCTGACATTTTTCATATAGTTCATCGAATAATTCTCTTGGCTGTAAATGGATATGAAAATGATTAACTTTTAGACTATCTTGTTTTTGGAAAGGTCTGTAATTTTGTCTTATGCCACAACCTTTCGAAATATTTTTTAATATAAGCTCTTGAAATTCTATTGTTGTTTTGAATAATTCTTTTTGCTCTCCTTCATCTAACTCTGAGATTTTTTCTATATGTTTTTTGGCACGGCTAATAAATGTCCTGGCATTAATCTTGGACTGCTGAATATTACCAAAACTTTTTCATTTTCTTATTAATATTCTTATTTTTTCTTTGCTTATATTACAGAATGGATAATCCATTTTATTTATTGATTGCTTAGTTTTATATATTTGTTTTGATTATTAGATTTAATGATAAGGGGAATAACTAATAAAAATATCTTAGACAATTTTTGTGAAGAATTTTGTAAAATCATAGAAAAACATTGCAAGTATATTATTGTTTCTGGTTTTCTTGCTATTTCTACTGGAAGAGTAAGAGCAACTGAAGATATTGATATGATTATGGAAAAATTAGATAAAAATAAATTCATAAAACTTCATGAAGAACTAATTGATAATAATTTTGTGTGTGTGCAATCTGACAACTTTGTGGAAATATATGAATATTTGATAAGTGATTTAAGTGTCCGATATACTTTTAAAAACAAGCCTTTGCCTGAAATGGAAATTAAATTTGCTAAAGATGAACTAGATGAATATCAGCTAAAAACTAGAATAAAATTAGAAAAAACAGGATTAGATGTCTGGTTTGGCAGTATAGAAATGAATATTGCATTTAAAGAAGAATATTTGAAATCAAATAAAGATTTAGAAGATGCTAGACATTTAAGAGAAATTTTCAAAGAAAATATTAATGAAGATGAAATAATTAAAATCAAAGGTTTTATCAGGAGAATTAAACTTGGAGAAAAGTAGGGAAGATTTTATATTAAGGTGGATTAATTATATGAATAAAAATGAGAATTGGAAAGAAGTACATACAGAATTTATAAACAGCCAATTTGAGAAAGCTTATAATTTTATAGAAGAATTGCTAAAAGAAGAAAATGGTGAAGAGAAGATAGCTAAAATTTATGATATTAAAAATCTTAAAGGTTATCCTGAATTGTTTAAGAAGCTTAGAAAGGTTTAAAAATACCTGCCTTTCCTTTAATTTATGCAAAAGGCAAGAATCAAATTAGCAAGTGCGGAAATAGATAAATTAAATGAAGTAATCAATGCAATAGTAGATATAGCAAAAAAAACAAGCACTGTAATCAGAGGTCCTATTCCTTTACCAACTAAAAAATTAAAAATTACCACAAGAAAATGTCCTTGCGGTGATGGAAAAGCCAGTTTTGACAGATTCGAAATGAGAGTACATAAAAGATTAATTGATTTAGGTGTTGATGACAGGGCTTTAAGACTTATAATGAGAGTTCCTTTACCTAAAGGTGTAAATATTGAGATTAATTTATTA
This sequence comes from Candidatus Woesearchaeota archaeon, assembly GCA_018302105.1. Taxonomy (GTDB): domain Archaea; phylum Nanobdellota; class Nanobdellia; order SCGC-AAA011-G17; family GW2011-AR18; genus JAGWAD01. The sequence goes on along the minus strand of JAGWAD010000012.1, from coordinate 29,342 downwards.
GATAGTTAATTCCTAAAAAAGTATTTTAATCTTGTTTTTATTATTAGTCTTTTGTTTTAATAATTTCATTGTCCCAACTATCGATTCTTTTTTTTATAATTTCTGTATCTGTATAATTATTTGATTTAATTTTTTTTACAAAATTTTTATCAATTAAATCTACCAAATCTCTAATATCTGTTCGAGTTAAATCTAATTTATCTTTAATTTTATTCCAATCCTGCTTTTCCAGATCCATGTTAAATAACTAATTAATGATTTATTAAACTTTACTAATTAAAAAATAAAAAGAGAGTAATAGATTCGAGGGATTAAACCTATTGCTCAATAAGATGCAAATAATTCTTCTTCTCTTTCTGTCTGAGCCAGCATCCAGTTTATCTGTAACTCATCAAGCATTTTTTTCCTGTTGAATTTTTTATAATCTTTCATTTTAATATGCCAACCTCCTGAACGATATTGTTCCCCTTTTTAAAGAAAATCCATAAAGAACAAAAAATTCATCCTCATGCACCATCTCATTTTTAATTTCCATAACAACACCTCCAAGGAATATAAGAATAATTGTTTATTAATACATTATGAAGAAATACTAAAGAGTAAAAATTCACAAAGCTTATAAACTATTTTTTAGATATTTATATATGGTATCGCTAGTTTTCAGTCCGATATGGTTTTTTGGTTTTGACAGTGTATTTGATTTTATTTCAATAATCATAACTTTATTAATTGGATTTTACAGTTATAAAATTTATAAGTTAACTGGAAAGAAAAGCTATTTTTACTTATATATTGTATTTTTATTACTTGGTTTAGGATTAGTTTTAAAATCATTTGCAAATTTAGGTATGTATTATGATTTATTGCATAAGCTTGGAGTCATAGATACAAGATTATTTGGTTACCAGATTACAGCATTAGCATTATTTACTTATGTGCTTACTACATTACTTGGATATATTATTTTAGTTGCTTTAACGTTAAAATTGCAAGGTAAAAGAATAATTTCTTTATTGTTTTTGCTTGTATTCTTAACTATTTTATTAGCAAAAAATTCATTTATGTTTTTTCATTTAATATCTTTTATTATAATAATGTTTTATGTAATGCCCTATTTTTATGATAATTATAGAAAAGTCAAGACTAATATGGCTTTCTTAGTTTTTACATGCTTTTTTTTACTCGGAGCAAGTCATTTATTATTTGCTTTAGTTTTTTATAGCACGCAGTTTTATGTTAGTGGTGTCATATTGCAGATGGTTGGTTATTTAATGCTTTTAGTTAATCTTATATTGGTGCATAAACAATGAATGCTAGAAGAGACAGGCTTCAGATAGTGAATGATATACTTATTTCTATTAGAGACAAAAATGGAAAAATAAGACCAACACATTTGTTGTATAAATCTAATTTAGCTCATAATAAGATGAAATTGTATGTTAATGAATTAATTGAAAAAGAATTAATTAAAGAAGATATAGAAGATGGAAAAAAATATTATTTTTTGACTGATAAAGGCATTAAGTTTGTAGATGAATATAAGAAGATTAATCAGTTTGTTGAATCTTTTGGATTATAGTTAACTAATAAATAGATTTTTTGAAATATACAATAATAAATCTGTTCTGTTTTTAATTTAAGCCTTATCTTTTATTTTGTAACTTTAATACTACAATATATAAAATTAAGGATGCTATTGAGAAGTGATAAGTAGGAAATTTTAGTTTTTCTCATATCCAAATTTTTTGTTATACTTGTCATGATCAATAACATCCAGTACAAATGCTATTATTTCTATTTCTGTTTCTCCTTCTGTTAGTGTGTAAAGCATTCTCCAAAAGTTTGGAAGTTCAACTCTAAAAAGATTAGTTACTCCATATTTTGTTATGTATTCTTTTGGTATTAGTTTTTTAGCTATTGGTTCTCCATAGTGCATGTTCATTTTTATTAATTCTTTTTTCTTTTCTAATGCATTTAGTATGCTTTTCTCTATTTTAGAATTAGGTGCTTCTTGATTTAAATATTTGTAATACTTCTCTTAATGATGTCTCTAACATATGCAGAACAATTACAGAAATAATATAATGCTTGTAAAACTCCAGAACTTTGGAAGAGAGTAAAGAAGCATTGTATAGATAAAGAAATAGATATTTCTGAGTTTATTGAAGATTTGTTGAAAAAGAATCTGCCTAAATAATTAATTTCTTTAGAGCCCTAAAATAGAAAGCTTTTTATACTTTTAGAGACCTAAATAATAGTATGAAAATCTTGAAAGAAAAATCAAGACAATACAAAGGAAATGCCTATTTCAAATATAAAGTGAACATTCCTGTTGGAGCTATTTCAAGAGCACAATTAAATGAAGGGGAAGATCTTCAAGTTACTTCGGAACCTGGACAAATTTTACTTTCAAGAGTAGGCGCAAAGAAGCAAGAGTTTGACGGAGTAAGATCCCAATTATATAAAGAAGCTTTGGAAGAATTTCCCAATACGAGAGAAAACGACATTAAATGTATGAAGAAGTATTTATCACCAAAAGATGGAGAGAGAATTTTAGAAATTGGTGCTGGAAGTGGATTCTTCTCTCAACATATTTTAGATTTAATCGGTGAAAAAGGAAGATTGATTGTTTCAGATCCTTCCTTAGAACAGTTAGAAGCAGTAAAAAAATTAAATAAGAAAAATATAGATGTTATTCAATTTGTTCAGTTTGGTTCTGAAACTGTTAATTTAGAAAAAGACAAGGTTGATGCAATTTGGTCTTTTGGAACAATGCACCATCTAATACAAAAAACAAAATCTTTTGAAAATATGGATAGAGTATTGAAGAAAAATAGAAGGGTCGTTATTTGTGATGTTTTTCAAGGTTCTAAATTAGCGAAACATTTTGATGATAAAGTTGCTAAATATTGCATAGTTGGACATGAAGTTTCTTTTCTAAGCCGAGAATACGCAGAAACATTATGCTATTTAGTTGGTTTTGAAAAACCTAAATTTTATGATGTTAACATGAAATGGAAATTTAAGAATAAAAAAGACATTGGCTTATTTTTATATAAACTTCATGGAATGACGAAAACAACTCCCGAAGAATGTTTGAAAGGTGCAGAAGAAATTTTAGGAATAGAAAAAAAAGGAGAATATTACCTATTAGATTGGCCATTAACTGTCATGACCACAAGGAAAAAATGAAAGCACTAATTATTGGTGGAACAAAAGGATTTGGAAAAGAAATATCAGATAATCTAATTAACAATGGAATTGGAGTAATAACAGTAAGTAGATCAAAAATACATTATAAAGATCATTTGCATTATAGATGCGATTTAAGTAATTTAATGTTATGGAAAAGATGTATTAACAAAATCTTAAAAGAGAATAAAGATATCGAACTAATATTTTTTGTTTATGGATTTGCAAAACCAAAGAATTTTATAAACTTAAATACAAATGACTGGCTTAAGTCTTTTTCTACTAATGTGGTTTATATAGCCCTTCTATTGCAAAAATTAGAAGATAAACTGCAAAAGAAGAATATCATGAAAATAGTCACAATTGGTAGCCAATGGTCATATAAAATCGGATGTGATTATTTAGTTCCTTATACAATTTCTAAGCATGGGTTGAGGACTTTAACAGAAGGCTTTGCACAACGAAATAAAAATATAATAATAAACTGTATATGTGTACCTACTATGGATACGCCTGGCTATTATAAAATTAGAAAGGAATTTGAAAAGCTTGGTAGAAAAGAATTAATTGGTATGTCTAAAGGTCTTGTAGCAGATCATAAACACATTGCAAATGAGGTGGTAAGATTAACTTTAAAAAATAATGAATCTGGTGCAACTTATATTATTACATCAGAAGGAAAAATAGGAAAATTAAAAAACCACAACTAATAAATTTATAATATGGAAACGGATAAAAAAGAAATTAAAAAATTTTATGGAGCTTTCGCAGGAGATAAATATCTAACAGAAATAAGAAGATTTGGTCTTAGATATGACGAAATGATTGAAACGATTGTTGATTTATTATCAATAACATCCCCTAAAGAGATTTTAGATATTGGTTGTGGTATTGGAAATATTGAAGAATTAATTTTTGAGAAATTACCTAATTCAAAGATTACTTGCATTGAACTTTCTTCTGAGATGGCAAGTGTTTCTAAAGAAAGATTAATCAAATTTCAAAATAAGGTAAATATTATTTGCCAAGATATATTAAATTTTGAATCAAAACAAAAATTTGATGTGATTTTTTCAAATCTCGTTATTCATAACTTGTCTATAGCGAAAAAGAAAGAATTGCTTAAGAAAATAAGAACATGGTTAAAACCAAACGGCATTTTCATATGGGGAGAATTTATGGATTGGAAAGATAAAGAAATAGATAAGCATTTTATGGATTATCGAAAAAAAGTTATTTTAGAAAGTGGTGCTGATAAGAAAATTGTAGAAGATATTTTGGTAAAAGAAGAGAAAGATCCAAGATTAACTGTTATAGAAACTATTGATTTATTACGAAAAGTGGGCTTTAAAAATCCAGAAGTGTTATGGGTTTATAGTTTTTTAGCAGTTTTTCGGGCGAGGAAAATGAATGGAAAATAGAAAAATCGATTTTGAAAAAGTTGCTGTCTTAGTAGTTGATATTCAGAATGATTTTTGTGATAATGAGGGAATATTTGCACAGCAAGGATTAAATGTTAAACCTGCTCAAATCATTACTCCAAAGATAGAGGAGTTTATTAAGAAAATCCGAAGGTATGACCTTCTTGTAATTTATACTAAACAAATTGAACATGAAGATATTACTCCTCAAAACCTAAAAAGACAGTTTAATGCTGGAAAATTAAAACCTGTATGCTCCCCAAATTCTTGGGGATCGGAGTTATATAAATTAAAACCCTTAAAAAATGAATTTATAATAGAGAAATATACTTATGATGTATTTTCAAATCCAAAATTACATGGCATTCTTAATGAAAACAAAATAAAAACAATTGTTGTTATAGGGGTTAATACAGATATTTGTGTTGATACAACGGTTAGAAGTGCATTTACAAAAGGATATCAAATTGTTGTCCTAAAAGATTTAGTTGCAACAATGAATAAACAAAGTGAAAGATACTATTTGGATATTTTTAATAGGTTTTTTGGAGATGTAATGCACTCCAAGAAATTTATTTCCTTTCTTTCTAAAATGGAAGTTTAAGAGGTTTTTACTTCTAAAAAGCCTTTCTTTTACAATCACTATGAAGTGGCGAAAGTATTATAAACTTGTTTTATTTGCGTTTTATAGATTAAAATGACAGAAGACTATATTCCAAGATTGTTAGAATATGTGGTAAGTTTAGATTATGCAATTGCAGATAGAAAGAGTGGTTTAGAAGCATTAAGACAGTGTGTTGGAAAGCCAACTGATGATCCAATAAGACTTTGGGGTCCTGCTGAAGCACTAGCATCCTTTGAAGGTGCAAAAAGAAGATTATTTGATATATTCCCAGAATTAAAAGAACACTATAAAGAGAACATTGAAGATAAGTTGGGAGGAGAATAAAATGGCAAACGATAAAATAACAGTATCAAGAATAGATTTACCATTAAATGGATTTCCTAAAACATTAGAGCAGATAACAAGTTTTGAAGCAAACAGAAGAGGATTAGTTTCAACAAAAGCTCCTGTTATTTTTAGAAGAGAAAGAGGAGTAATGGGCAGTGAAGTATCGCCATTTCAAATTACAGCAGAAGATTTCAGAGGAGCGAGAGAAAGAAATTATAATTTAGTGGTTCCAGATAATGCAGTAGCTTATGTTGTAGGAGAAGATAGTGGAACAGTCAATACACATGTAGGAATATATGATAACAAAGGAAGTAATGATGTTTACATTCCAGTACAGTTTTACAAAGAGAGAGAAGAGGAAAATAAATGAACCAAGATTATGCAACTGTAATAAGAGAAGTAAAAAAATATCAAAGATATAGAGGTTCGATAACAACTATGTTGCCAAGATTATTGCGTGATGGTCGTGAGCTTATTACTCCTTCAGAGCTTATGGAGCAAAGGATAAATGGCTTGCCGAAAGATAAAAAAGATTTAAGAGAAAATAGTATTGATACTTCTTGTATAATCTTCGTTAATCATAATGAAAGCGAAGTAAAATTATTACAGCAAATGCCAAAATCGGTTCTTGATAGATTTATGAATGGAAGAACTAGTTCGTTTTATGATGGTGATAAATTGGTAACAAATGACGGTGTCTATTTTGGAGCAGGTGTGCCACTTCTGCAGTCTGAATATGATTGCGTAAACGGTTTTACCATTGCACAACATGAATTTAATTTATTTGGAGAGGATCATTATGCACTGCCAGAAAAGAGAGAAGAAATTTTATCATTCTTAGCAAATGAAAACCAAGCATTAGTACGAGATTATATAAAAGATGTTTGTAAATCACTAGGCAAAGATTTTAATAAGGTAATTGGAATAAACTTACCTAAATTAAAGGGAGTTCATTTTATACATTTTAGTATGATTGATGGTGAAAGCGACTTTATTAAACACTTTGATGGGAATATTGGAGCTTATTCAGCATTTGGATATCTTCCTGAAGGAGAATGTCATACTCTCATCGGAGTTGTTTCTAAAGATAATCAAGATTTAGTAAATTCAGGAATTGAATCTAGAATTTGAAGGGAAGTAAAATGAAAGGAGACAAATACAAACAACTTTTACTAGATATTATTGATGATACTCAATTAGTTATCCAAAGTAATGATTTACCAAGAGCTAGAGCTCAACTTGATGATCTTGCAAGAGAATTTCGTTTTATGCCGGATGATGCATTTGCTGGTGGTCGTTCAATATTTGCTATTGCATATACTACTTATTTAGCTTTAGAAGAAGCGTATAAAAGAAAACAAATAATGAATGAATAATAAAAATGAAAGTTGGCAAGGATAGATATGATAAAACTGGCGGAACAAGAGTTTTAAGAGCGAAAGTAAGTAAAGAAATTAAATCAGCTATTCGCAAATTGGGAATGTCAACCCAAGATTTATCTGAGAGAATATATGAATCATTAGGGTATAATCGTGCAGGTGGTGCTTTAGGGTTTTTAATAAGTGCAAGAACAGGAAAATGTTTAGGAGCTTCAACTGAAGTTTCTAAAAATTTTATATATACTCCTACTGAACTTGAAAAACTTGCAAGATTATTTAGAATTTTAACTATTGATGAAAATAATCCAGTATTCCAAGAAGTATCACAATCAGAACCTGAATTTAGTTCTTATTATAGAAAATTTGGAAGACTGGATGGAGAATTTGATTCTCAAGAAAGAAATGACCAACAAACATACAAAACATTAATGGACAGACTAAGAATAGAAACACAAAGACAAACAAATACCTATGCAAGAGAATTACAAAAAAGATATGATGATTGTAAAATTCCAGAACAAAGAAGAGAATTTCTTAGAGATTTAGAAGGATACTTAAATTATTTAGAAGGCGAAGGTATATTTCACGATTTTAGTAAAAAAAGAGAAGGCTAGATTTTATTTTACTATAATTTCAAAACGTTTTAATAAAATATAAGTATAAGTTATGCTTTCTATTTCTTATGCCAAGATGTCCAAAATGCTCTTACAAGTTAGTACTTCTTTCAAATAGGCCAAAATATAAATGTGCTTTATGTTCAAAACTTTATCCTGAAAAAGAAATAGAATTAAGAGATTTCTTAGAATGGAATAAACAACAAAGAACAATAGAAATAGAACAGTTTATTCAAGAAGAATTAAACAAACTAAAGTCTAAAGAAGAAAACAGAGCATTTATCGGATTCAGAAAGTTTTTCAAACTAAATAAGTTAAGAGCTAAATTATCAAAAGAAGTAATACTAGAAAGAAAAAGACAATATTACCTAAATAATAGAGAAAAAGAGCTATTAAGGGATAAGATTTACAGACAAAATAATCTTGAGAAAACTAACACAAAGAAAAAAGAATGGAATACCAAGAATTTAGAGTTAAGGCAGAAATATAATCTGGTAACACACCAAAGATTAAGACAGAAACAACTTACACTACAATACTTAGAAAACGAATCTTATAAGTCTTATATCCTCAAATTCTTTGATTCAGTTTCCAGAAAGTTACTTGCCGATCTACTGGGCTTGAAGTAAGGTTTAAATAGGGAATATAAACTAAGGATTATAGACGCCAAGGTCGCCTAACCTGGTATGGCACAGGATTGCTAAAAATGGTGTAAATATCCTGCGTCCGAAAGGACTTGTGGGTTCAAATACCATTAAGCACTATCATGATTATGGCTTAGTGCCTCTTAATGATTGATAGTCCCACCCTTGGCGTTTTATTTTAATAAAGAAACATTTAATAAATTATAATTTCTATTTAATCTTATGTATTATAAATGGAAAGTAAAAGAGGTACTAGTTAAACTAAGTTCTACTATTAATGGGATAAGTGATAATGAAGCAGCAAATAGGCTTGCGATATATGGAAAAAATGAAATAAAAAAATTCAAGAAAATTTCAAAGATCAAATTATTATTATCGCAATTAAAAAGTTTTATTGTTTATGTTTTACTTGCAGCTGCTTTAATATCACTAATTTTTGGGGAATTTAAAGATTCACTAGTAATTTTATTTGTAGTAATAATAAATACTTTTTTGGGATATTTTCAGGAATACAAAGCTGAAAAAGCGATAGAAGCATTGCAAAAACTTTCAACCCCTGTTGCTACAGTTATAAGATTTGGAAAGATTAAACAAATTCCATCTTCTGAACTGGTTCCTGGGGATGTGATTATTATAGAAGAAGGATCTTTTATACCTGCAGATGCAAGGGTAATTGAATCAAATGAACTTGCAATTGATGAATCGAGTCTAACTGGGGAATCTGTTTCTGTGAATAAGATTGTTGAAGAAATAAACAAAGATTGTGTAATTTCAGATCAAAAAAATATGGTTTTTTCAGGAACTATTGCTATAAGGGGAAGGGGAAGAGCAGTTATTATAAATATAGGATTAAGTACAGAATTAGGAAAGATAGCGAAAGGTGTGGAAGAAGAATATGAAAAAGAAACTCCTTTGCAAAAACAGCTTAATTTATTTGGAAAAAAAATTACAATTTCTATTTTATTTTTAGTTTTAATTATATTTGTTTTAGGATATGCAAATGGAAATAAGTTGTTTGATTCTTTTTTCATTGCTGTTGCTTTGGCAGTTGCTGCAATTCCAGAAGGTTTGCCAGCAGTAATAACAATAACTTTGGCCTTAGGTACACAAAGAATGCTTAAAAGAAATGCTTTAGTAAGAAAATTATCTGCAGTAGAAACATTAGGCAGTGTAAATGTTATTTGTTCTGATAAAACCGGAACTTTAACTAAAAACGAAATGACTGTTACAAAGTTATATATTAATAATAAGTTTATTGATGTTACAGGTTCTGGCTATTCTAAAAATGGTGAGTTTCTTTATAGTGGAAAACGAATAGCTGATAGCGAGATATTAAGATTATTAGAAATTTCTTCAATGTGTAATAATTCTAATTTTGATGGTCCTTCTGATCCAACTGAAAAGGCTTTATTATTTATGAGTGCAAAGGCAAAAGATATTCCTAAATATGAAAGGATAAAAGAAATTCCATTTAATTCTGAAAATAAATTCATGATTACAGAACACAAAAATAAGAATAAAACTATTTCTTATATGAAAGGTGCTCCTGAAGTTGTTTTAAATAAATGTAAATATGCAGAAATGGATAATAAATATATTAAATTAGATAAAGAAGAGAAAAATAAGATCCATGAAGCATATAAAAAAATGGCTTCTGAGGCTTTAAGAGTTTTAGGGATGGCTTATTCAGAAAATGGCAAAGACTTTGTATTTTCAGGATTGGCTGGAATGATTGATCCTCCAAGAGAAGAAGCAATTAAATCTATAGAAGAATGTAAATTAGCTGGAATAAGGGTTGTTATGATAACTGGTGATTATGAGATAACTGCAAAAGCAATAGCAAATAAACTGGGGATAGAAGGAGAAGTTATAAATGGTGAAGAGCTTGAGGTTATTTCTGTAACTGACCTTGTAAGAAAATTAGATTTTGTTTCTATATTTGCAAGAGTTAATCCGCAACATAAAATTAAGATTGTGGAAGCTTTTAAATCAAGAGGAGATATAGTTGCAATGACTGGTGATGGTGTAAATGATGCATTGGCTTTGAAAAAAGCTGACATTGGCGTTGCTATCGGGTCTGGTACTGATGTTGCTAAACAAGCTTCTGATATAATTTTATTGGATGATAATTTTGTAACAATAGCAGAAGCTGTAAAAGAAGGAAGAGGTATTTATAATAATATAAAAAAATTTATTAAATTTTTATTATCATGCAATCTGGCTGAAGTACTTGTGATCTTACTGGCTTTAATATTTGGAATGCCATTGCCTCTAATTGCAATACAAATTTTACTTGTTAATTTACTGACTGATGTTTTTCCTGCATTAGCTTTAGGTGTTGGGCCTGTTGATAGTGATATTATGAACAATAAACCAAGGAACAAAGATAAAAATATAATGAGCAATAATGAATTTTTTTATATGGTCTTTATAGCATTTATTATATCAGGAATAACTTTGTCTTTGTTTTATTTTTATTTAAGCAAAATTGGGCTTAATTATGCACAGACTGTTGCATTCTTTGCTTTAGTAGTGTCGCAGTTATTTGCATCTTTTAGTTTTAGTTTAGGAAATAAATCTATTTTAAGCAATGCTTTATTTAAGAATAAGTGGCTTATTGTTGGCATCTTAACTTCTTTTATACTGCAATTAGTGATAATCTATCTATTTAATGACTTGTTTTACACTGTAGACTTATTATTCATTGATTTAATTTATATTGTATTAATCAGTTCCTTATTGCTTGCTGTACATCAACTAATGAAGGGCATCTTTCTACAAGATTAATCCAATTGCGGTAATATTCTTTATATTTTAAAGCTCTTAACAAATTTTCTCTTGATTCCATGATTGTTGTTTTTGACTTTAAATTTAAATGACCACCAATTTGCATAAAATAAATAACAAATGCTTCCTGATTTAACTCTTTTCCAAACTTTTTACCTTTTCTTATTAAATCCCTATTATAGAAGTCTTCTATTTTCCATAATCTATTTATTATATCTCTTGATTCATTTCGATTTAATGCCCAAATTGAATGCAAAATTCTATTTGTATAATCTATATCAAAATAAATAATATTATCTTCCCTTTCTTCTGGTATATCTATACCTATTCTTCTAATATAATCAATTGAGCCTTTAAATCCATTTCTTATGTTTATATCTTTATGGTCAAGGTTTATTTTATGATTTTCTAATACTTCATCTATTCTGCTGCCTGTATTTAGTGCTCTTTCTAAATCCCTCATTAAAAAATAATGAGCAAAACCATCAACTGCATATCTAATTATATGAGTATAAAATGGTGTATTCCTGTAATTTCCTGTATTTTCCATTTTGCAACTACTTTTTAGTAAAAAATAAATTTCTTAAATCTTACTATTTTACTTAAATACTTCGCCGGTCTGTTCTGACCAAAATAATAGGTCTAACTCTTCAGCCGGGATGCCGATTTGTCTGGAGAATTCTAAGAATTTTTGTTCTATTTCCAGGTATTGTTTTTTTGATAAAGGGTTTGGAATTTCTTCTATAACTCCATGCTTGTTTAGATTTTTTAAAATATGCCTGTCTAGGATAGTTAAGTTTTCATAAATGCCTATGTTTCTTAAGAAATGAGCAGACTCTTTTAATCCAAAACCTTTGACATTGTCTGCAAACCACTTTCTCAATTCTGCTGTATTATTAAAATAAGTGACCCTCTCTTTTATTTTTAAGGCTTTATCTTTTGTAAACAGATTTCTTGCTTCTTTTATATATCCTGACTTGTTATTACTAAACCTCACACCAACTAAATATGTTTTAATATCCTCTTCAGTACCTGTATATAATAAATTTGTTTTTACTAAATTCTGGATTGCCCTATCACATATTTTTGCTCTGGATTGCGGTGTTAATAAACAAAAACATAGTTCAGCAAAAATTCTTTTTTCATCTTCGTTAATTATAGATTTAAAATAATTTAACCTATTCTTAATTACCTCTTTTCTTTCACCATAACTTTTCTTCAGATAATCTAGTTCTTTGAATGGCATGACTATAAAGTAAATATTTATTTTATAAACTTTGTTGTTGTTAAGACTATAATCTTTATACTATTTTTAGATAATCTAGTTATTAAGAACTGAATATCTTATCTTATTCTATTCTGTAAATATTATTTTAATTTTTGTAAAAATTTATCTAATTCTAATGTGTTTAAAATATTATTTTTTTCTGCCCAACCTCTTCTTGCCTGTGCAACTCCAAATTTCATAAAATCTAAATGAGAAGTGTGATGTGAATCTGTATTAATAATTAATTTTACATTTTTCTTTACTGCTTTCCTAATATGGATGTCCTTTAAATCTAACCTGTCATAATAGGAATTTATTTCCATGCAAGTATTAGTTTCTCTGGCTTTATCCAAAATTAAATCAATATCTATTTGGAATGGTTCTCTTTTATTGATTAACCTTCCTGTTGGATGGCCAATAATATCTATGTTAGGATTTTCCATTGCTTTTATTACCCTTTTATTTATTTTATCTATTGGTTCCTTAAATCCTGAATGTACTGAGGCTATAACTACATCTAATTTTTTCAATACTCTATTTTCTATATCTGGTTCTCCTGAATCCATAATATTTAATTCAACACCGCTTAATATTGTGATGCGGCTTCCGTAGATTTTATTCATTTTCTTAATTTTTTCAATTTGTTTTAAAATTCTTTTTTCATCCATTCCATTGATAAATCTTAATCCTTTTGTATGATCTGTGAAAACAATATATTCTCTTTTTAATTTAATGGCTGCTTCTATCATTTCTTCCATTATATTTGTCCCATCTGTTTCAGTTGTATGCATGTGACAATCAGCCTTAATATCAGATATTTGCACTAAGTCTGGAAGTTTATTATTTTGTGCTGCTTCTATTTCTCCTGTATCTTCCCTTAATTCAGGCTCAATATATTCTAATCCTAATAATCTGTATATTGAAATTTCATCTTTAGCTTTTACAATATTATTTCCTTTAAACAAACCATATTCACTTAATTTATAGTTTTTAGATATTGCAATTTTTCTTAATTTAATATTATGGTTTTGGTTTCCGGTAAAATACTGCATTGCAGCTCCAAAGCTTTCTTTTGGCAGAACCCTTAAATCAACCTGCATATTATTTTTTAAAATAACTGTGCTTTTAGTTTCACCTTTTGCTAAAATTCTTTTTACTTCTGGTAATTTTATAAAAGAATCCATAACTAAAATCGGTTTATTGCTTATTGCCAGAATATCTAAATCCCCTATTGTTTCTTTCATCCTTCTTGCAGAACCGCATATTTCAACTCTTTCTACATTTGATATATTTTTAATTTTGTTTTCAAGTTCTTTAATATCTTTCCAGACTAAACCTAAAGGAAATCTTTTTTGTTCTGCAGAGAATTCAATTGATTTTAGAATATTTTGTTCTGCTTTTTCCCCAAATCCTATTAATTTTCTTATCTTTCTATGCTTTGCTGCATATTCTAAGTCTTTTATTGTTTTAATATTTAATTTTTTATATAATAAGTTTAATCTTTTTGGGCCTAATCCTTCTAAATGCATTAAAGATTCTTCTATTGGTGTTTTTTCTTTTAATTTTTCTAAATATTCTGATTTTCCAGTTTCTAAAAATTCTTCTATTTTTTCTGCTATTCCTTTTCCTATTGCAGGTATTTCTTCTAATTTATTTTTTTTGTAAATATCTAAGATATCTTCTGATAAATTTTCTATTGACATTGCTGCATTTCTATATGCAATTAATTTAAACCTATTTTCATTCTGTAATTCTAACAGGTCTGCTATTTTCATTAATAGTTCTGAGATCTCATGGTTTTTCATAAAATATTTTATATTTAGAATATTATTAATCTTACTATATTTCTTTTTACTTAAATAATTAAAATAATATGTTTTAATACTGATTATAAATAAATAAATTTAAATTATGTGACATTTATAAATATATATGGATTTTAATATAAAAGAAATTAAAAGGCAGTTATTTCATTTAATAGCAGGAATAATTTTACTTATATTGTTATATTTTAATTTAATAAACCTTTTAGTTTTAGTTGTATTATTTATTGGGGGATTATTGTTATCTGTAATTTCTATAAAATTTAATATTCCTATTTTATCATGGATTTTAGATCATTTAGATAGGGAACATGATAGGAAGAGATTTCCTGGAAAAGGAGCTTTAACTTATTTATTTGGATGCATACTGGCTTTATTATTATTTGAAAGAAATATTGCATTTGCTTCAATAGCTATAATGGTTGTTGGAGATGCAATTGGGCCTTTGGTTGGAATACATTTTGGAAAAGTAAAAAACCCAATAAATAAAAAGAAATTAATTGAGGGAACACTGGCTGGTTTTATCATGGCTTCGATAGCAGCTTTAATTTTTGTAAGTTATAAAGAAGCAATATTAGCCAGTTTAGTAGGAATGGTTGTTGAGAGTTTAGAATTAAAACACAAAGAATTTTTTCTTAATGATAATATAACAATCCCATTATTTTCAGGATTAACAATTTACTTGTTGAAGTTATTATAATTTCCTATTAATCTTTCTTTAAATAATTTAAGATCTTTTTTCATTATTTTTGCTCCTGCAGCAGGTATATGACCGCCAGCAGATGAATTTTCAAAATCTTTAGTTAATTCTTTCAAAAAGTCATTTAAGTTTATTTTTTGTGTCTGATCTCTTGCACTTATTTTATATCTGCCATTTTCTTCTTCTATTACAATTACTGTCTTATCTTTGAATTTTTCTATACTTAATATTGTAGACAGTGTTGAACCTATTTTATATTTTGGCTCTATTTGATATATTATTAAATTTCCATGTCTTTCTGCATTATTGCTTTCTTTAACAAATTTATCTATCTCTTTTTTAGATTCAAATTCGAATTTCTTTAGAGTTTCATTTTCTAGAATATCATTTATTGACTTGGCATTATAAATAATATCAAAGGCTGTATCTTTTTCATTTGAGATCATTTTACTTGTATTAATCAGTACTCCTGCTTTGCCAATTTCGGTTTTAAAAACTTCTTTATCTGTCTTTAAATTATATTTTATTTGGACATTATTTACAAATTCAGGCCATTGGTTATATCCCATATCACTTACTAAACCAATTGCTGACAGCCAATCCAAATAACTGATATTTTCTATCTCAGAGAATAAATCATATACTAATTTAGATGCTGGATATTTTGCGCCATCTAAATCTTTTTTTATTATTTCACTATGCACAAAAGTTATTTTATCTGAATTTAAATCTTTCTTGAATTTGTGGTGGTCAATAATTAAAATATCTGCATACTGGCCTGCCTCTGTTATTTTTTCAGGTTTTGCATCTAAACTTATATCTACAAAAATTGCTTTTTTTATTTTTTCTTTTTTAATAAAGTCTATTGTTTCATCAGTTATTTCATAAAATTTATGGTGTATATGATATTTTGGCTTTATTTTTGTTATTTTTTCTATTGCTTTTGATATTATAACACATGAACATAAACCATCTGTGCAGAATGCATGATAAAATATCGCTATATTGTCTTCTTCTTTTAGAGATTTAATATAATTTTTGAATTTTGCATTTATTTCCATCAGAGAATTCTAAATAAAATATTTATAAACATATCTAAATTAAGTTTAGGATGCTATGCTTCTTTTGGGCTATAAATTGGGGTAGATAGCCATTAAAAGTATGAGTAGAATAGCACAGCATCCATTTTCTTATAATAATTACTGAAAAAGAAAAATTTAAATATTTGAGGTGATATAAATCACCACATGAAGATTATAATTTATTTAAAATAAGGAAATATATGGAAAAAGCACTATTGTCATTAGGATTAACTGAAACTGAATCTAAAGTTTATATTGCATTATTAAAAAAAGGAACTTCTCTGGCTGGAAAGATAACAAAAGAAACAGGGATACACAGGAGAACTGTTTATGATGCAATTGAAAGATTAGTGGAAAAAGGATTAGTAAGTTATATTACTGAAGATAATAAAAAATATTTTGAAGCTGTAAATCCTGAGAGATTATTTGATATTTTAAGAGAAAAAGAAGGACTATTATTAAATGTTATTAATGAAATGAATTCTTTTTATAAATCTACTAAAGACAAAAGAGAGACTTTGTTTTTTAGGGGTAAACAGGCATTAAAATCAGTTTTTGATGACCAAATTAAAAACGGAAAAGAAATCCTGATGTTAAGCAAAGGTATTGATGTAAATGAGATAATAAAATTTTATTTTCCAAGATTTGATGCTGCAAGAGTTGAAAAAAAGATCCATATAAAAATATTATTTGATGAAGGTGCAAAAAAATTAAGTTATATTAAAAAAATCCCTCTGGCTAAAATCAAATATCTTAAAGATGGTAATTCTTCTTTGATGTCAACTTATATTTACGGTGATAATGTCAGTTTAGTTGTATGGACAAATGAACCTATTGCAATTTTAATAAGACAAAAAGAATTTGCAGACGGTTTCAGAAATTATTTTAATTTATTGTGGAATATAAGAAAAGATTAATTTTGTTTTTTTAATAACTTAATGTGTTTTCTATTGTTAAATCCTGTATTCAATTCATGCCAATGATCTATATTCTTTTCACCTAATTTCCAGCAAAGAAGTATTTCTCTTCCCTGATATTTTGAATAAAAATCTACTAAACCTTCATCTATATCTTTTACTACTGCACCTAATTTTGTTACTTCTGAAAGTTCTTTGTAAAATAAGTACATTTTTTTAAAGTAATTTTTGTTCAAATCCATAACTGCCAAGTCTATGTCCAATATTGGATCGTCTGAATCAATATCCACGGATTGGATTAATGATAATGTTTTATTTAATTTCATTAATTTGTATATTCTTGGCTTTAGATCAGGCAATAATTTTTTTGCTTCATTTAATGTGAAATATTTTGGCAGTTCCATATCATTATTAGTTCAAAAAGATATATAAATTTTCTCTTTTAATTTATTATAACAATATTCCATAATGGGCTTTAGATTTATTATGTCTTCTTCATTATATTTTATTAATAATTCTAGATATTCTTTATCTCCTGATGCTAAAAATGCTTTATATGCATTGTATGGCCTTCCGTAAAGATTTTCAGGTCTTTTTATGCCTAAATTTCTCTCTATTTCCTTTAATCCATTTTTAAGACCTAATCTTTGACATGAATGTTTTAGATCTATATGCGGAATATTTATTTTTATCCCAAAATATTTTTCTATTGCAGGAATATCTAAGGCTGATCCATTATAACTTATTATTAATTTGTAATTTTTAATTTCATTTAGGAAATTTTCTTTATATAAATTGTAATTTTTTACCATTGTTTTCGTATTAATTCCGTCAAATAACCCAATTAATATTATATCTTTGTAATTTTTCCCTATTTCTATATCTAAATAAATACATTCATTTTTAAAATACTCATATAATCTCCAATTTTCATTACTTGGGAATTTTAATATAAATTCATTATTTTCCCCTAATAATAATTTTTTAGCATTTAATATTTCATTATTATAAATTTCCTTTTTTTCTTTTGAGATTGATTTTATTTTATCCTTTTCTAAAAAATCGTCCCAGTTTTTTATTCCTGATTTCCATAGATTTTGTTCTTTTCTTGAACTTATCCCCTTTAAAAATATAAATGAATTCTTTATCATGATATAAATAATATTTTAGATTATAAAAATTTATTTAAACTCAACTTTCAGCTAATTTTTGTGAAGAATACATTTTTAGAAGACATTGTTGAAAGTGAAATTTCTAAAATTAAAAAAATTACAGGTGGAGACTCGATTATTAGAGATACTTTTCATGATATAACAAAACATCCAATTCTAGCAAGCTTAGGAATTTATTTTGGATGTGATTATTTTTTTCAAATTGTTTCTGATTATATGACAAAGAATGATTTTGCAGGTATTGGAAAATATGTAGTATATGATCCTGCGGATAAATCTTTTATTATGGCATCATCTGCACTTGCATATATTACATTTAATGCTTTAAGACAATATTATTTTGAAGGGGCTTCTTTAAAATTTAAAAATGGAAAGAATTTAATTGATAGATTATATAACTGGACATTGGATAATCCCAGTATTATTGCTGCTTGTGCCGGTCTTGCCAATATACCTTTAATTTCAGTTGATAATATTCCATATCATTTAAGGAGACAAGTTTCAGCTAGTTTTATACTTGCTATTCCATTAGTCATGGCTTTTACAGATATAGGGATTAGGAATCTGAGAAATGTAAAAAGAATGAAAAGAATTTCTAAAAATTTTTTTACTTCTAATCTTGAAAAAGTTTATAACACTTTATTTGAACATCCAATTCTAGTCAGCAGTAGTATAGGAGCATATCAATTCTTTCAGAACTATAATAATATTTATTCAGCAAATAAACTTGATGCTCCTTCATGGTTAATAGTTAACAGCCTCTATGCTTCATTGTATGCCGGTGTTGCTTTTGCTGGATTATCTTTAGCTGCATCTTTCTTGCACAGCCATAGCATCAGGTCAATTAAATATAGAACCGTGAGTTTATATGACAAAATCACTGGAAATCTTAAAAATGCTATTGAGAACCAAAAAAAAGCTGCAAAATTGCCTGATAGTGCAGAAAGAAAAGCTGAAAATTTAATTATATTAGGAAATCTGCATTATAAAAATGGAAGTCAAGAAAATGCTTATACATATTATGGAAAAGCTACAAAATTATTAAGAAAACGAAATGATTCTATTAGTTATTTAAGTTATTTTAAGCAAATTTTTTATTTAGATAGATTATTTAGATACTTTAGTTCAATAACAAATTCAGGCATTGAAGGAGCATTTATTTCACTTCTTAACAAAAATAAAAATGGGCTTGAGAAGGTCAAAAGATTTACTGATGATAATCCGCAAGATTACAAGATGAGATATTTATATGGAAATGCACTAGAAATTCTTGGATTTAGTGATTCTGCAAAATTGCAAAAAGCGAAATCTGTTAGTATGGCTCTTAAGGAACATTCTGTGGCTTATAAAGAAAAAAGTAAGAGAAAAATATTATTGTTTAAAGATAATTTTCTTGGTACAGAAATAATAAGCAAACAAGGTAATAGGCCAGATTTTGAAGAAGAGATTAAAATGAATTTAATGATTAAGGAAATTATAAATAATAATGATAATTATGAAGTTCCAGATCCAATATGCATAACTGAAAATGATTTTGGCTGTTTCTATACTATGGAAATGGCAGAAGGAGATTTGCTCAAAGACAGACTTGATAATGGGATTAAAGATTTAGAAAGTATGGTAAGTGCAGCCCAATTTCTTGGTTTAGTGCATGCAAAAATAGATGAAATAATTCTAAAACCTGAAAGAGATTATCTGAATGTATTAAATTCAAGATTAGATAAAACTAATTTAAAAAAAGATCAAGTAGATATTATTTGCAATAATCTTGTTCCTATTGTTGATTTTCTTGGATTAATGCCCAAAGTGTATAAAAAGGATGCTAATTCCGGCAATTGGATTGTTA
The DNA here is from genome assembly GCA_018302105.1 of Candidatus Woesearchaeota archaeon. Taxonomy (GTDB): domain Archaea; phylum Nanobdellota; class Nanobdellia; order SCGC-AAA011-G17; family GW2011-AR18; genus JAGWAD01. The sequence continues at coordinate 9,546 of JAGWAD010000012.1, read as the reverse complement.
CCAAAAATAAAGAAATTGTTATGCTTGATACTGAACCTGGTGAAAAAATATCCTTAACTTATGATACTGCAAGCTTGATTTGTTTTCATGATTGCTTTTCCAAAGATGAGATTGATATAATTTTAGAAAACCATAGAAATAGTTATTGTGAGAATAAAGGTATTTATGTTGATAATAGTGAGTATAAACTTGCATTTTATAATTCTATTATTTTAAGGGCTTTTGAGATGTATAATAGAAATTTTATAGATATTAATTCAAGAAAAAATGCTTTGAAAAATGCTTCTTCTGCAGTCCAGATATTAGAATCAGAATTTAATAAAGAATATTCTAAATACAGAAAAGAATATACTAATCTTGAGAAAGCGGCTTTTCATTTATCTTGCATTCTTTTAAATCATAATGCCTCAATCCAAAGATAGATGATGAGAGATCTGCTGTTTTTGATAAAATTGCATTCAGGTGATTTAATAATCTGCTTTCTGATTTATTTTTTATTGAAATGTTATTCATCATTTTAATAATTTCGAATCTTTTATCTGACACTTCATTAAATTTTAATATTTCAAATTTATAGAATAATTCATAGTATAATCTGAAAAAATTGTTAACTTCTTTGTAAATATTGAATATTTCCTTATTAATTTTTTCCTGATTATTGTTTAATTCAATGCAGATATATTTATACTGGTCAGATATTTTTTCTAATGACCAGACTATTGTTGAAATAAACTGTATGTTCTTTTTTGATTTATAATCTCCTTTGTTTATTAAACGCATACAAAAACTTGTTAATTGATTATTTGTCTTTTCCAGATGTATTAATGATTTTAAATCTGAAGGATTATTTTCCAATATTCCCAAACTTGAGTCTGCTAATGAAATAGAAACTAAAAATGCTCTTCTCAATGTTGGATCAAATTCTTCTTCTACATCTAAAGTTATACTTTTTAATATTAATTTTTTTGAGTTTTGTTCTATTATTATAAATCCTAAAAGCAGGTTTTTTACCATATCCTGTATTATTTCTACTTGTTTTTGATTTGAATAAAATAGAATTATTTCATCATAACCTGTTTTATGTAGTGCCGATAATGAATATCTTAATGTCATTTCATTGAAATCTGCTATATCCATAGAAATTTTTTCATTTGTTTTAAATGTTTCTGTCTTGATTAATAATTCTTTTCCCTGTTCGATAACTTCTAATTCGTAACCTTTTTTAATATTACATTCTCTAACCCATTTGCTTGGTAAAGAAATGACTGAAGTTTTTCCTGCAAGCTGAATTATTTTCCTTTTCATTGTTTATTTAGTTATAAGGTAGTATATAACTTTTAAGGATTAGATATAAATTGCATATCTAATGTTATATTTTTAGAGGTGATTTAAATTGGTAGAAAAAAATGAGTTAATTATTTTATCAAGATTAAGAGAAAATGGGAGGGAAAGTCTGACAAATATGAGCAGGAAAACATATATTCCTGTAACTACTTTGCATAAGAAGCTTAAGGGTTTTGAAGGTGAAGTGATAAAGAAATATGTTGCTTTGTTAGACTTTACAAGGCTTGGGTTTAATACAAGGGCAAATATAGTAATTAAAGTCAAGAAGGAATTAAGAGATCAGTTAAGGGATTTTTTAATTGATAATAAGGCTATAAACTCTTTATACAGAATAAATAATGGATTTGATTTTTTAATAGAAGTTGTGTTTAAGGAAATTAAGGATGTTGAGTTCTTTGTTGAACAGCTTGAAAATAATTTTAAGATTGAGAAGAAGGAAATATACTATATAATAGAAGAGCTGAGAAAAGAAGAATTTTTAGGAAGGTATGAGTATGTCAAACTGACAGGCTCTTTATCCTGAATTTAATAACTTTTTTAAACTGACTTATTATTATAATTATATGATAAAAAGGATATTAATTATTTTTTTAGTAATTATTCCTGTAATCTTTAGTGCAAATGAAACTGATTTTGGATGCAGTGTTGGAGATGGATGCAATTCAAAATGTCCTAATGGTGATAAGGATTGTCCTTGCAATTTACTAAATGGTGATGTTTGTTTTGAAGATGAAACCTGTAATAGTGTATTATTGAAAAATTATGATAATGTTGTTTGTTGTTCTAATGAATGTAAAAAAGGCATTAATACTAAAATAATTAATAATATTGCTTATTTTACTTCTGAGAATAACCAGGATAATATTACAGTTAAAAATGAAAATGTTTATTACTCTAATGCTAAAAATAATGACAAGCCAAAATTATTAATTACATTAATTGGATTGACTATATTATTAATATTGGCTATTTTGTTATATATTTTTGATTCTAAATACAAATTTTTTAAAAAAGAAGATTTAACTAAAAATAATATTGAGAAAAAGCCTGAAATAAAAAAAGATGCTTTTTTGGATGATATAATACGTAAACTTACTAAAGATGAAGCAAGAATTGTTAATCTGATAATTGAAAATGGAAAATTAAAGCAGGATGAAATTATGGGAAATTTGGGATTTACAAAAGAAAAGTTAAATTCTGCTTTATTAAAACTTGAGAGAAGACAGATTATTAAGAGAAAAAATGATTATATTGAATTAAATGAGGCTATTAAATGATTGTTACTAATTAGAAATAAAGGAGAAACATAAAATGACAGATTTACAAGATAGAATTAACATACAAGTTACTAATGGATCATAATATGATAGAATACAAAGACATAATGCTCCAGAAAGACAATTAGATTTACAAAAACATTTGGCAAGTATGGAACTTTTAGGGTCTAGTAATATTAAGCGTGTTCCTAATTTTATTGAAGATTATTTAAACTTATCTTGTGTTAATAATGTAATTAATAAAGATGATTTTTGTGAAATAAGGGAAGGCAACCAAGAAGATTTAGAATTATATTTTAGATTAATGAATACTTATCTTGATTCAATGCTACGATCAAATCAGCCTAAAATAGGAGAGATAATTACTTATAAATGCCCAGAATTTGATAAGTTTGAATTTATTAAACTACAAGATTACATACCTAACCTTGAACAAGAAAAATGACACATTATGAAACCATATTCTTATAGAGCGCCTATAGTTGATTACGATCCTTTGGAAGTGGGAAGTAAAATAAAAAAATAAACCTTAAAATTATTTTTTTACAATTATAAATTTTGGCTTTAAGAATTTATTGTTTATTGTAGCCTGGATTTCTAAGTTATTAAATCTAAAGTTTAAGAACGGGTTTTCTGTATTTATTTTTTGATCTGCTAATTCAGCAAATTTTATTACTATTTCATTGATTTCATTATCTGAATCCAAAATAATATTTGTTGGTATGTCTTTTTTATCCTGATAATTTATATTTATAGACATATCTGGGCCATTGCAGGTTATTTCTTTTATATTTTTATCTTCTAATAATGGAGATATTTTTCCAAATTTTTTTATATCTCTTATTAAGTAATACCTGATTTTATCAAAATATTCTTCATTAAAATTAATTTTATTATTTTTTGCATTTTCCTTAATTAAATCATTTAGTTTTTCTTTGTCATCTATTATTTCTTTGCAGTCTTTTTTAATTTCATTTAATAATTTTATATCTTTTTCATTTAATTCTGGTTCATTAATCTTATAATTTGTTCCTGTAAAACTGGAAGTTACCAAAGCTTTATTTGTTAATTTTGACAATATCAAATCTTTTTTTACTTTTTCTTCTTCTTTTAAATTATCCAAGGATTCTAATTGTTTCAACTGAAGCAACAATAATTCTTTTTGTTTTTTTAACTTTAGAATTTCTAGTTTCTTTTTATCTTCTTCATTTTCTTTTACAAATCTTGTTCTCTTATTTTTATATGCCTTAAATATTTCATTTGTGAAATTTTTCAGGAAAATAGCTCTTTCTTCATGCTTAAAATTTTTACTTTCTAACCTATTTACTATATTTTCTAATTCTTTTTTTTCATTTTCTAGAAATTCATTTACCAAAAAAAATGGTTCTTCTTTCATTGATACTGCATTGGTTGAGGTTCTCCACTTAACCTTGTTTTTCCCTTTATGTATTTTTCTAATAATAATAATCCTTGTGCTAATGTCTTATTTTGATCTAATAAACTTTCTAATTTTGAAGCCAGTGCATTTACTTTTGCTTCTGTAGATTCTACTTCACTAACATGCTTAGAAGCTTCTTCAAATAATGAAACTAGTTTATCAATTCTATTTATTAACTGATTATTTGATTCTATTAAAACTACTAATTGTCTGCTTAAATCTTTTTCATTAGAATGCTTTTCTTCTTTGGGTTGTTCCTCTTTTTTATTCAAGTTCTGCATATTATTCTAAATTTATAGCAGTATAAAAGCTTTTTCTTTTAACTTTGCAAATGTAAACAGTAAAATAACTAATCTTTTACAATCATATTTATAAATATTAAATTAGTTCTTTTATTAATGGAAAAATTTGCTTTAAGAACTTATATATTGCAGAGACCTGAAGGACTGGATTATCCATTAAGATATAAACAATTATATGGTTTTTTTAAAGATGGGTGTGAAAGAGAAATTCAATTTTTTGAAGATAAGAAATTTATAATGGCTTATTTTGCTCTTACACATATTTCTGCTCAAAATGAAGAACAACTTCAAGAGAAAAGTAAGTTATTGGTAAACTCTATAAACTTAATTATTGAAAAATCAAATGAAGAAGACAAACTTGATTGCGATTCTTTAGATAAATTATTATTTAAGAATTTTATTAATAATTTTGATTAGAAAGAATAGATTTATAAATTATAGCTAAATCCTAGACCTTTATGATAAAATATGGAATAGAGACTTATATTTTTGAAAGAGCAAATGGATCTGAACTTCCCAGCAGATATTTTGTTCATTTAGACTGGGCTATTGAAAAAAATGATAAACAAATATCAGTTTATAAAAAAGAAGGCCATAGAATAAAATATTTTTCTTCTAATAATCTTATTGGTGAAAATGATAATGATATATTAAACAAGGCTCAAAGATTAGCTGAAGCCATACAATTAATTGTCGATAAATCAAATAGGGAAGGTGTATTTAATGACGTTGATTTGGAACAAAAATTATCTGAATTTTCTATAGCTTAAAATAATATTTCTTAATTCTTTATTTAAGATTTCTTTATTTTTTGGATTTTCTTTTTGTTTAATTTTTGGTTCTTCTTTTAAAAAGGATTCAATATATTTATCAAGATAATAATTATTTTTTATTTTGTCTTTTTCAAATCCTTTCTTTTTCAATTCAATTAAATCTTTAATATCTTTTAAAACTGAATTTGGGATTATTTTATCTATTTTTTCCAATGCTTCTGTAAATCTAATTGGGGGTATTGTATTTTTTACTTCTACCCATTTTGAATTTATTAATCCCCTAAATGTGTAAAGATATTTTTTCCCTGTTACATGCTGTCCTGTTTTTATATATTTTAAATAATTATTTTTAGATAATGATTTGTAATGATAATATAATGCAATTGGATTAAAGTTATTAATTGCAAAATGTTTTAAAACTTTATTTTGTTTTCCATGATAAATAATATCTGAATTAAGCCATTCTATTACTGTTGGATTTGATGTTAATAATAGTTTTACAAATTTAAAAATATCAAAACCTGAAATGTCTATTAAAGCACCTTCTGGATTACATGGTTTGAAGGAATTATCAAAAGAGGCGTTAATTACATCATTTGGCTGTTCAATTGAAATATATTTTTTTAATTCTTTTTTAAAAACAAATCTTACATCATAATCACTGTCTTCACTTTCCATTCTCCAAGCTCTGCTTCCATTTTCTACTGCAAATAATATTTTTATTTTATTTTTCTTTTCTAAATCTTTCAGAAGCTTTTGAATTTCTTTTTTCATGGTATTCAAAGTATATTTTAGATTAATTAATTTAACTGTTAATAATCTTTATAAATTAATATCTTGCTTTTATTTTATTGTAATTGATTACTTGATTCAAGTTAATAGATTAAAGCATTTAGAACCTAAATTTCTAAAAAGATGCAGCTAAAGATTTTAGGGAATGGATTTTAGGAGTTAAAGATAAATTTGAAAAGCAATAATATCCTTTACATATATAAACCTTTTTCAAAATTTTAATTACAAATAGCTTTATAAATATTGATGTAAATGTAACCGCATGCTAAATGAAACATTTAAGGAATTAAGACATAAAGACATATTTACAGAGATATATGGGCAGGAAGAAGCTAAGAAACAGATACTTTCAGCTTTAATAATGGGAAGGCATGTTGTATTAGTTGGACCACCTGGAATTGGTAAAACTACTTTGGCTAAGAATATAGCAAGGAATCTGCCTGAGATTGAAGTTAATGACTGTAATTATCATTGTGATCCAAAAAAACCTTTTTGTCCTGAATGCAGAAATTCAAAACCTAAAACTAAGAAATTGAAGGGAGAAGAAAGATTTGTCAGAATGCAAGGAAGTCCAGACTTGACAGTCGAGGATATGTTAGGAGATATTGATCCAATAAAAGCTATGAAACTTGGTCCCTTATCAATTGAAAGTTTTACACCTGGAAAGATTTTCAAAGCAAATAATGGTGTTTTATTTTTTGATGAATTAAACAGGGCTCCTGAAAAATTACAGAATGCATTATTACAAGTTTTAGAAGAAGGATATGTAACACTAGGAAGTTATGATGTACCAATACCTGCAAACTTTATTTTTTTAGCTACAATGAATCCAGAAGATTTTGCAGCAACAGAAAAATTAAGTGAAGTATTATTAGACAGGTTTGATTTTGTTTTTATAAAATATCCTGAAACTTTGGAAATAGAAAAAAGAATTGTGAAAAATAAAGGTGAATCACTTAAAGAAATAAAATTCCCAGAAAATATACTGGAGATTTCTTTAGATTTTGTAAGAGACTTAAGAGAGAATCAAAATTTAGAAAGAGTTCCCAGTGTTAGGGCGTCACTTGGACTATACGAACGTGCGCAAGCTAATGCTTTATTAAATAATAGAAAAGAAGTAAATATGGATGATGTTTTTGAAGCTTTTAATTCTGTTGTAGCACATAGGATTAGATTAAAACCAAGTATAAGATATTTAACAAATACAAAGGAATTTATAGAAAAGGAATTTAAAAAATTTAGAGAAGATTCTAAATCCGGAGATATTAAAGTTCCCTGACACTGAGGTAAATGAAATACAGAAAGGTGATGAACAAGAAGGTGTAATGGATAGTTCTGATGAAGGATTAAGCCATTCAATTATAGAAGGAAAAAAAGAAAAAATAGCGCAGGGAATGTTATTGGATGCTGCTGCAAACCAAGGGTTATTTGCATTTAATCCAGACATGATGTTTGAGAGAATAGTTAATGATTATAAAAATGCAGAAACAATATATGGAGAAAGTTTAATGAGGCTTGCTTCAGGTTATGATCCAAATGCAATTTCTAAAAATATAAGATTTCCAGAATTTAGAAGTGAATTAAAAAAGAAATTAAAAGAAAAAGCAAAAGAATTAGAAGAAGAAAACCTGATTGATAAAGAAGGAACAATAACTGATAGGGGGAATGAATTAGCTTCTTTAGTTTTATATACGCAAGAACTTAATAATCTACAAGCTAAAGGTTTGGGAGAGAAAAAGACTAAGAAGGCTTTTATGTATGGTGAAAAAGAAAATGTAAGGCCTTTTAGAAAACATGATAGGTACAGGGATGTTGCTATAAAAGCTTCAATTAAAAAAGCATTGAGAAGAGTGCATGTTAATTTAGAAACTCAAGACCTAATGACTTTTGAAAGAGATAATAAGGGAAGAATATTTATTATTTATGCATTAGATGCTTCTGGCAGTATGAAAGGAAAGAAAATAGAATTATGCAAAAAAGCCGGAATAGCTTTGGCTTATAAAGCAATGGATGAAAATGATAAAGTTGGTTTATTAGTTTTTGGAAGTGATATAGAAGAAGCTGTTCATCCAACTAATGATTTTAGCTTATTTTTAAAAAACATAGCAAAAGTAAGGGCTAAAAAACAAACAGATATTGCATTGACTATTGAGAAAGCTATTGAAATGTTTCCTAAAGAGGATGTTACAAAACATTTGGTTTTAATAAGTGATGCAAGTCCTAATGTTGGAGATGATCCGAATAGGAATACTTTGAATTTTGTTGAAAGGGCTGCTGCTTTAGGAATTACTACTTCTGTTATTGGAATAGAATTAAAAGAAGGGATTGATTTAGCTAAAAAAATTGTTGAAATTGGAAATGGAAGATTGTATATTATAAAAGATTTAGAGAATTTAGATAAGATTGTTTTAGAAGATTATTATGCATTATAGTAATTTAATAAAATAAATGTTTATCTTGTTAATTCTGCAAGTTTTTTTTTTGTTCTAAATTCTCATTATGAAAATTAACAATTGCATCTAATGTTTGTCCATTATCTTCCAATTCTATTCTTGTTTTGCATAAGAAATGAAGTTCATATTTCAATTCAGGGTTTTCTCTTATAATCTGAAAAACTTCTGCTGAAAGTTTTAATCCTTCTAAATTTTCTATTGTTTTTCCTTTTTTATAATCATCCTGTAATGTTATTTCTCCACTTGCAATGTGAATTTGGTATTGATAACTATCTTTTAATTGCATTCTACCAAGTGCATTAACTTTGTAGCCATTATTCAGCATTTTATCAATATACAATCTTATTAGATCTATTTCTTGCATTTGATTAATAAGCATGAATCTATTTTTAAATATTGTTGTAACATAAAATTATCTTATAAATATATAAATAGATCACTTTATGAATTTTCCTAATTGACATATTTTATGGTAATGATAAAAGCTAAGGGAAATGAGTTTAACCTTCCTAATGTAAAAGATTCTTTTAACAGGAGAGTACAGCAATTTAGAGAACTTATTATTGCTAATCTGTCAAAGATTGACCTTTTAGAAGGCTATGTTGATGTTTCAGAAGAAATTTATGGATTAAAGAAAGCACAGGCATCTGCTTTATGGTTCATTGATGGGCATAGACTTTATTATAGTTATAACTTATGTAATACCTTTGTTGAAAATCTTTATGTTGTTTCTAAAGTAATAGAATTGGAAGTTAATAAATTATTAAATAAGCAAAAAACAATGGAAGAATTTATTGGTGAATTTACTGAAAATAAAGATGTTGAAGAAAAACGTAAAGAAGCAAGGAAAATTCTTGGAGTAAATGAAGATAGTAAAGACATGGATGAAATAGACAGGAAATATAAAGACTTAGCAAAGGAATATCATCCTGATATGCCTAATGGAAGTACAGAACAGTTTAAGATAATAAATAATGCACATAAGACATTAAAAAGAGAATTACAGTAGATTATTAAATTAATTTAGTTTACATTTTCTATGATAAAAGAATATTCTGATCAACAGTATATTTTATCTTAGTTTAATACCCCATAGCTTGCTGTGGGGATAAACCTATAAATTTGAATAGTACACTTTGTAGGTGGTTGACTTGGTAAAAACTTCAC
>JAGWAD010000018.1 GCA_018302105.1 Candidatus Woesearchaeota archaeon | reverse complement strand
GTAATCACCAGCATCTACGTTAGAGTCTACAAGAACATCTTGGATTTCAAGGGAATGTCGAACTTTGCTTACCATAATAGTTCCACTATATGTAACAGAATCAAGATCATCATAGACTTCAACATATAAGGTATATTCTTGGTCAGCTTCTAGATCTGTTGGTAATTCAAGTGTTAATTTCTTTTGGTAAGAAACGCCATCTTCAATGTCAAACATTGCAGATGCTACTTGAACATTATCATATTCATATCCGCCGATCCATGCTCGAATATTTACGTCTGTGGTTACCCCAGTTCCTGTCAAATAAACAACAAGTTCTTGGTTTTCTCCTCTTTCTACATAGATTGTGTTAGAACTTAGTATCATACCGTCTACATACACTTGATTCACAACATAGTTGGAACTTGTGTCTGCTAAAGCAGGTACAGCAACTAGACTAAGCACAAACATCAATGCTATTAATAGTCTTTTCATCATTTTATTGTACTCCTCCTTAAGGAATTGTTACTACTCTAGAATTATTGCTTGTTTATAAGGTTTGTGTTTTTGTATTAACTATTGAGTGAGACTATAACTAGAGGATATAAGTCATTTTGAAGTTGTTTGGTATTTATTTTAAAAAAAGAAGGCTAAAATAACCTTATTTCTGGAGAAGCTTTTTCTTCTTCATGAAGAGAATACTTCCTAAAAGGATAGTAATAAAGAGCAAATAAAACCAAAGGTTTAATTCAGTAATCCCGCCTGTAAGCTGAAACATAGTCTCATTTGCCCCTAAAAAGAGGCCTAAAAAAATGTCAATTCCTATGCTAAAAGTAATAGAAAAAGCTATTGTTTCAAGAATTTCTTGTTCATTGAAGATGATTTTTGTGAGGAGGAATCCAGGAATAAACAGAGCAAAGGCTAATCCTATTATTGCGTGGAAGATGTCTAAGACTATCATTGTTCTGTTATCCAAAAGTGGATTTCCTCACCAGTATTTAGTTCTACAACGACTTTTGCTGTAGTAAAAAGATCTTCTATTGTAAAGGATTCTTTGATAGTTGCTGTTTCTTCATTCTTGAGTTTTATTGAAGAGGAGTCTACCAAGAGAGTTACCCCATCTTCTTCTACTATATAAACAGAGTATTCATAGCTTGTTGTTTCTTGTTCGAGATTGTGAATAGAGAAGCTGAAATTGTGGGTTTTCCCTATGAGAATTGTACTTGGAAGATTTGCATGATCTTCGAAGTAGAGTTCTGTAAAAGATTCTTCAGATGGAGTTGTGAAGATAAGTATAAGCAGGCCTATAATAGCCACTATGGTGATGCCTATGAGAATATTGTAGAGTGTGCCTTCTTTCATGAGATTTAGAACTTTTGAAGGATTTATATAGGTTTCGTATTTGATTACTAACCAGTAGCATCTATAGGAAGATTTAAAAAGAAGCTTTTTCCTATTAAAATGAATGAACAAAGTTAAAATAGCTATACTTGCACCAGAGTTTTATCCTCAAAATGGAGGAGCAGGAACGTATGCAATTAAGCTAGTAAAAGAGCTCATTAAAGATGAAAACTATGAGGTTCATGTTATTACCCCTGCAAAAAATCTCCCTTTAAAAAAATATAATAAACCAGAAGTTTTAAGAATGTTCTCTAATAAAATCCAATTACATAATATTTCAACTGCAAATGACACTTTTGTGTTTAATTTTATTTTTCAACTCGCAACCTTTTTCAAACTTTCACAGCTTCAAAAAAAATACCATTTTGATGTTATTCATGTGACGAGTCTTGTAGCTATGCCAGATATTTATTTAAGAATTTTAGGCAAAAATTTTCCTGTGGTAGTAACAGCACATACGATTATTAAAGGCCAAGTAAGAGGGACTTTACAATCTCAAAAAAATCCGCTAAAAATGGGACTTTCTGAATTAGGAAGCATTTTTTTTTATCCCTATATAGCCTTTCTAGAAAATATTTATGTTCATACAACCTCTCATTTAATATTAACTTCCCATTATAATCAAAAATACTTTACTGAGAAATATGGCTTTAAAGGAAGAATCTATGTTACACATACAGGAATTGATGTAGAAACGTTTTCCTCTATCAAACAAGAAATTCCAGATATCAAAATGATTAAAAAGCCGATTATATCCTATGTGGGAAGACTTATTGCACAGAAAGGGATTCACGTACTTATAGAAGCGATGAAAGATGTCAAGGGAGATTACCATTTAGTTTTTGCAGGAACTGGGAATAAAGAAGCTATTGAGAAAGAGCTTATTTCTCAAGGGATCAAGAATTATACTTTTTTAGGATTTATTCCCCAAGAAAAATTAGCATATCTCCACTCAAAAACTGCAGTGTATGTCCTTCCAAGCTTTTATGAAGACTTCCCAAATACAATTCTTGAAGCAATGTGCCTAAAGACTCCAATTATTGCTTCTCGCATAAATGGCATTCCTGAGATGATAACCCATAATAAAGAAGGATTCCTGTTTGATGTGGGTAACACCAGTCAATTAAAAGGCTATATTCAAAAACTTTTAGATCGTCCTAATGAGCGAAAGAAATTAGGGAATAATGCTTTTTTGAAAGTCAATAAAGACTTTCATATCCAAAAAATGACTGAGGATACCAAAAAAATTTATGCAGAGGTTATGAAATGAAATTTGCAAAAGAAATTTATAAAGAATATCCTACTTTGCTCATGCAAAGGGCAAATTATTTTAGAAAAGTCTATAATGAATTTGAAGAAAGAAAACAATTCGAATTTTATCTTGATCTTGGTTGTGGGAAAGGTTATAACACTAGAGCATTTAAGGACATTGCAAAAAGATTTATTGGGCTAGAGCCTATTAAACAAGATTTGAAAGAAGCGAAAAGAAATAATCCTGAAGGTCAATTCTATAATGGCAACGCTACCTATATCTCATTCGAAAATGAGACATTTGACGTTATCAGTTCTTTCTCAGTTTTAGAGCACATTTCTGAACTAGACAAAGCGCTGGATGAAATTAATCGAGTCCTTGTTAAAGGAGGAGTAATAATTCTTCAACAGCCAAATAAATTCTTTTTTGTTGAACTTCATACGTATCTTCCCCTTCTTTATGTTATACCAATTAAATTAAGAAGGAAAATTCTTTTGAGATTAGGATATTCTGAAGATGCAATACTAGCAACACAATTGAGTGTTGGTACACTTTTGAAAAAGCTGAATATGAGAGGAATACATACTCAATGTGTAAAGATGATATACCCTGAGCAAATTATCCCAAAAAAGTTTAGAAGTGTATACCTTTTTTTTAGATCTATAGGGTTATTTAAGGTCATACCTTTTGGATATTTTATTGTGGGGCATAAAAAATGAAAATCCTCATAACTAATTCATTCTATCCGCCCTATCATGTAGGGGGAGATGCTACTCATTGTAAATATCTTGCTGAAGCACTTGTTCAAGAAGGTCATGAAGTACATGTGATATTTTCTTATGATGCTTATGCATTAAAAAAGGCCTATGGACAAAAAGAAGAAAATTGGAATGGTGTTAAAGTACATAAAATTAAATCTCCTCTAAAAAAACTAGAACCTATCTTAAACTATCTCTTCGGAACGCAGTTTTACACTTATTGGTATTTTAAAAAACTCGTTTGGAAGGAGAAATTTGATGTTGTCCACCACCATAATATTTCCCTTTTAGGTTCTAAAATCTTAAAAAAGATAGGAGACTATAAGAATATATATACAGCTCATGATTACTGGCTTATCTGTCCTAAGTATGATTATTTTCGTAATGGGAAGGTTTGTACTATAAAAAATTCTCCAACTTGTGTGAGTTGCTGTTTAAAACATAAAAAACCTTATCCTGTCCACTATATAACTTTACATAATTATCTGAAGTCTATTGATGCAGTTATTGCTCCTAGTGCATATCTTGGAGAAAAGTTTAGAAGAGCAGGCATAGAAAATGTTGTAGTCATTAATAACTTTGTTCCAGAATATAAGGGGAAATTGATTAAACCAGAATTTAAGAATTATTTTCTCTTTGTTGGGCAATTAGAGAACCATAAAGGTATAATCCCATTAATACAAAATTTTATTGAATTAAATAAGGAGCTTGTGATTATGGGAAGTGGTAGCTTAAAAGAAGATGTTATAACTCTCATAGAAGATCATCCTAATATACATTATCTCGGTTTCCAGAACCAAGAAAAAGTCTATAGTCTCATGAAATTTGCAAATGCAGTGATCTTACCATCTCAATGGCCAGAGAATAATTCTATGGTTATTCTTGAGAGCTATATGCTTGGAACTCCGGCTATTGCTTCTGATATGGGGGGAAATAGAGAACTTATTGAGAAAGTAAGTAAAGATCTTTGTTTTGATCTCTTTTGCTTTGAAGATCTTAAAGATATAATTAAAATTTTTGAGAAGAGTAAATACACTAAAAAGATAGATACAAGCTTTAAAAAATATTATAGGAAATACAAATATTATTTCTCTTTCAAATAATCAATATTTCTTTTTCTTACTTCTTGAAGAATAAACTGAAAATACTCCTCTAGATTATAGCGAGAGACTACTTTTTTTAATTGAGTGATATCTCGTTTAGAAAATTTAAAAGAGTTGTTAGAAAGAAGATGAGGTCTTTTCTTTATTTTTATAAATAAATTTTCTTCAAGATCTTTATAGACTTTATTAGATGAAGAAAGGAGTTCTTCATAAACCAACAAATACCCTCCAAAGCGATTAAGCGATTTTATTGCATAGTAATTTGAAATGACCCAAATAATAACTACTTTCTCAAAAAAACTAGGTTTATGTAAGAATTTAATTCTCCAAGAGTTTTCTTTAGAATAGGGCAACCCGATATGTCTTACTATCCAATTATACTCTTTTTCAACTTCAAAATCTCCGAGTCTTATTCGGATAGAAGGATAGATTCTCCTAATTAGACGGCCAAAATAATATTTAAGCTTATTTTTTCTCCCATTATTTATGAAAACAGTCTTATCTACGTCCCTTATAGAGAGATAAACATCTAATGGGTTTCTAATAACATGGACTATTTTAGGATTATACTCACTTTTGAAAAAATCTAAGAAGAAATGTAGTCGGTTAGGCTGTAATAATATGGGTTTAGAAAGTTTATTAATAATATCAAAATAACATTTAAGAGATAATTCATTAAAAATACCATATTCACTAACATTGGGATGATTCCTCAAAAGTTTGTGAAGGTTTTCTTCACCAAGACTTAAATATTCTTGCCATAAAAAATTTTTCAAGAGAGCATCTTTCTTTTTTTCTTTTTTTTCTCTTTGAATTGAAACTGCAATTTCTTCTTGTAATGGCTCAAAAAAACAAATATAATCATTTGACAATGATTTTTTCAAAATACTCCAAACAAGAGTAGTGCCACTTCTATAATAACCATTAACAACTATTTTAATTGTCATTAGATTTTAATAGATCATATAAAAGCTTATAAACCTTTGGAGTGAACGTTGTGGAATAAACACTTAAAAGCGGACACATAGTTAAGATACTATTTCCTAACAAATTATGGAGTCTAAAAATGGGTTCACGTAGAATATTTATTCGCGAAAAAAGATAGATATATACTTACTATCATAAACTTGATTTAAATCTTTTTGCTCTTCAAATAATAAAGAGCTATTTTCAAAAGGGATAATTGGGGCAGTGGACAAAGCATTCGGGGTATACTCTTCTTGGTTGAAATTGGAAAGTACATAATAGTCAAAAGGGTTTTTTTCTAGATACTGATCAATACTATTGTTATCATCTATCCCAAGGATATTATTATAACTAGGGCTAATAAAGAAATAGCCATAATATTGGTTGTTATCATTTAGTAGATTTGCTTTTTCTATAAAAAATATATCTCCTATGATTGTTTGGTTATTTACTTTACTGGATAGCCACATAGCTCCAGAATCATATTGTTCATGATAATTACTTAAGCTTATTGTATTAATTGGGGATAACAGAAATTTTAAAATAATTAAAAATAGGAAAATGAGGAGAAATAAATCTATAACAAATTCCATTTTAAAGCTATTTATAAAATATATAAGGGTTAATATGGAACTAATAAGGAAAAAATAAAATACCATTTGGTTAAAATAGAAATAAATAACAAATTGGATAATTGATGCTACAAATAAAGAAAACAAGAGCAAATCTGTTAAAGTTTTTGTTTTTGATTTAAACATGTGATGAATAAATAAGAAGACTATCACAAGTAAAATAATATATATAATAAGACTAACTATCCCAGAAAAAGCATTATAATAGCCTTGAAAAAAATATAAACCTTCTTGTTCACTAACCCAAAAATTTATTAAATACAAATAGATCTTAATAATTATTTCTTGGGTAGTAGAACCAAAATAAAAAAATTGGTTTAAAACTTTATTTCTAACCAGTGGATCTAAAAGGATATACAAACCAATTAAACAATAATTAATAGCTGTAATAACAATTCTCTCCTTAAAATTTGTTCGTTTTGAAAAGAAGTAAAAAGAGAAGAATAAAATCCCCGTAAAAAATGCAACAAAGCCGGCAGTATAATAAAATAGATCTACAAGGATTATCAAAAATAGAGTTATTAAAATTTCTTTAAGGGTTATTTCATCTTTCTTTGATAATCTAAAGAGATAACCTAAAAGAATAAAGAATAAGCTAAATGCCCACATGTGAGTATTTGTTGAATACGTTTGAGCACTTAGTGTTGGTTCAAGTATTAAAAAAGATAAAAATAAAAAGATTAAAGGCATTTTAGATGTAACTGATTCAATGAGGTATAATCCTGATACAAGGAATATTAATATCCCTATGGGGAAATAGATTAGGAGATTATAATCTAAACCAATTAATATTTTTAAAAAAGAAAGTTCTATTGTAGTTCCGATTCTATCAGAGACTAAATTTATTTGATATTCTAGCAAAGAACTATCATTCTCATAAGGAAAAAATGCAATGTAAGCTTGTTCTATCGTTGTCTTGGCTAAAGAAATGTGAGATAAATGATAAGGGTCTAAATAAGGGCTATTAACTAAAAAAAATTTAAAGACCAAGCCTAGTAAAAAGAAAACTAAAATAACTAATAAATAGACTTTAGGTTTCATTCTCCCCACACTCCAATAATGCTTAAAATATTCCCCATTAACCAACTCAGACCTACAGCAAGCAATCCATACTCAATAAAGAGAACAGATCCAACAAGTGTAACAAAAAGAGTAATCACATCCATGACTATGACTTTTTTGACATGCCCCTGTATATTGAGTTTTGTTTGATAAATTCTTTTTACACCATAAGGAATAGAAGAAAGCGCTAAAATATACAATAAAGGCAAGGCGAGGACATACTCTGGATTAAAGAGATTTAAGAGAAATTTACCTATTACAAACAATCCAAGAACGCCTAAGAGAAGAAGGATAATAGAAGACATATATGCTTTCTTTATTTTTTCCTCCTTTCCGGAGCTTAATAAGTTCTGTGTCATTGCCGTTGGGACAATAAAAAGCAAGTTTGCAATCATCCATACAACATAGAAATAGGCTGCATATGATGCTCCTAAATAATGGATAATAATTAGTGGCAATAGAACAGTTGGTAAGATTCCTAAGACATTGCTCACATAATTATAGAAAGAAAAGCGAAAGACCTTTCGTATATCAAAAATATTTTTATCCATATGTACAAAGAAAAGTGAAAGTATGCTTGCAAGAAGAACACCTATATACCATGAAATCAAAAGCCCAAAGACCCCAGATATAAAAAATATCAAACTAACTTTTACTAGACTAAAAAGTGTATCTTTTATGAGGACTATTCCATTCCTTTCTTCAGCAACCAACATAGACCCCAGAATAAAATATATCACACTCAAAATACAAAAAGCAACAAACCCTAAAACATAAAAAAGTTCAGAAGAAAGAAAAGAAAGATTTGGAGAAAAGATATTCACAAATAATACAAAGAACAGAGATAAAGCTAATGCAAAAAGGCTACATAAAAGTAAAGCAGTATAATTCAAACTTTTGTCTTTAAATTTCAGAATAGAAACGTTAAAACCCAGCAAAGAAAGATTTGCCACTAAGGACACTGCAGAAATAACCGCCGTAGCCAAACCAACATCTTCTGAAGAAAACTGTTTTGCGGCAATTGACCAAAACACAAAACCAAAGAGAGCCATAATCAAAGAGTTGAAAATCAAGTACAAAGAATTCCTATACAAAGGTTCATTCCATGCTTCTGCTAAACGTTTTCTCATTTTTTTCCTTTCTCTACTGACTTCATTTCTAATAATACATCTCCTCTATGCCAATCCCATGCACTTTGAATCATGTCTTTCATTGCATACTTTGCTTGCCAGCCTAATTCCTTCTTTATTTTTTCTGCTGATGCTACTAAATATGCTGGATCTCCTGTTCTTCGTTTACTTATTTTTATCGGAATAGGATGTGAAGTTATTTCTTGACACAGATCAATAATTTGTCTCACACTATAGCCTTTGCCTAGACCTAGATTAAACTCCTCAGAAACTCCTCCATTCTCTAGATATTCTAGAGCTAAGAGGTGTGCTTCAGCTAAATCCAAAACATGAATATAGTCTCTGACACAAGTCCCATCTTCTGTAGGATAATCCACCCCATTTATTTGCATATATTCTGCTTTTCCTAAAGCTACTTGGAAGACTAAAGGAATAAGATGTGTTTCTGGTTGATGATCTTCACCAATACCATACGCTGCACCAGCTGCATTAAAATATCTTACTATGACATACTTAAGACCAAAGGATTCATCATAGCTTTGTAATGCTTTTTCAAAAAGAAGTTTTGTTAAGCCATAGGGATTTATTGGTTTTTGTTTTTCTTTCTCTGTTATTGGTATTGACTCTGGAATCCCATATGTTGCACAAGAAGAAGAGAAAATGATCTTTTTAATATTATTTCTTTTTAATATTTCAAGAAAAATTAAACCTTTTTTTATATTATTTTCAAAATACAAAGAAGGATTTTCTACAGACTCTCCTACATAAGCATAGGCTGCAAAATGAATGACTGAAGAAATGCTGTACTTTTTGAGAAGAGATTCTACTTTTTCTTCATCAGCAATATCTCCTTCAATAAATTCTACTCCTGCTGGTACAGATTCTATATGCCCTCGAGAAAGATTGTCCAGAACAATAACATTATATCCTTCTTCAAGCAGCCTTCTCACTGTAATACTGCCAATATATCCAGCACCGCCCGTTACAAGGATGGTCTTTTCCATTAGAAGCCCACCAGATCCATGTAGATATGGAAAAAAGCTGCTGCTAGAGAAAGGACACAAATCAAGGCAAATGCCCATTTGGGAAGATGATCAAAATAGGATTTCTTCACGATGCGGTTCATCACTAAAACAAAAAACAGTGTTGTTGGTGCGACTAATACTAAAGGAAAATGAAAATGAAAGGTACTATGCACATCACCCCCATGCGTTAAAAGGAAAAACATCCTGTCAAGAGACCTTTGCTCTATGTATGTAGAAAGAATAAAAATAAGATCGGGAAAGACAGAGCCAAAGACTGCAGGAAAAAAAATGACTGTGAAATAATGCCATCTCTCCTTAAACACCTTCGAAAGAAAGGTATACAAAGCAGTTGCTATAAAGACTCCTGCAAAGGCATGTATATAGGTATTAAAGAAAATAAAACGATTGTGCTGTACTAAGCCAGAAAATATTTCAGAGATCATTTATCCACCCTTACTCTCTGCGTAAGGTTTCCAAGATAAATTTCGCATCCATGCATGAAGGATTTTTTTTCCATCAACAAAAGGACGAAGATTT
>JAGWAD010000004.1 GCA_018302105.1 Candidatus Woesearchaeota archaeon | reverse complement strand
CAATCATATTCTGGCTTTCATTGTTGTCAATATTCATATGGTTAATATTAAAGGTTTTGGGAATTATCAATACGCCGCAATTAATAGAATTGCTGCCATATTTTAGCGCAGTTTTTGGTGCTGGCGCATTTTTTCAAATGATTCACGATATAAAAGATAGATTAAATAAATTAGAAAGTGAAAATAATAAAGGCTTTAAAGAATTTGAGCCTAGAATAAATATTTTAGATAAAAGAGTTGCAATTTTAGAGCCTAGACATAATTTATAAATAAATAAAAGATATATACTCAATTATTATAAATTAAAATTTCTTAATATTTCTATGAGAATAACAAGTCCTACATTTACAGAAGGTAGAAAAATACCAGTTAATTATACTTGTGATGGTGCAAATATTTCTCCACCATTAGAATTTACTGACGTTCCTAAAGAAGCAGCGAGTTTAGTTTTAATAATGCATGATCCTGATGTTCCTAAACCAATAAGAGCAGACGGAATTTGGCATCATTGGGTTGTTTTTGATATACCGCCAGATACAATGGTAGTTCGTGAAGGCACAAATCCCACAGGCATTCTTGGTTTGAATACTGGCGAAAAATTAAACTATGAAGGCCCATGTCCACCAGATAAATTGCACAGATATTTCTTTAAATTATATGCATTGGATATTGTTCTGGATTTCAAAGAAAAGCATACAGCAGAAGATATAGAAGATACTATGAAAAATCATATATTGGCAGAAGCAAGTTTAATGGGCGTTTATGAAAAAATAAGAAAATAATATTTCAATATTTATAAATTTATTAATATCTAAAATGTATCAATCACCAAAAAATTAGATATTTACTATTTAGTAATTTTAGAATTATTATTAAAATTTAATTAATTTTTTGTTTCTTCCCATAAACTATTAAAGAATTGTTTGTAAGAATCTGGTATTTACATTTTCAAGGCCCAGGCCACATATCAGGATATTCCTTTACTAATTCAATCCCTTTCATTATATACTCATAAAAATTTCTCCTGTTTATAAATGGTTCTTTAAGCTGGTTTTGTAATTTAACTATGTGTGGGTAATTGTGGTTTGTATAATATTCTGTATCTCCAGGCCAGAATTTTTTTACATCATAAGTTAATGAAGTCAGTGCAAATGCAGCAATTTCTGCAAGAGCCCATACCTGTCCATCACTTAACCCTTCTTTTTTATAATGTCTTTTGTAAATTTCAAAATAATGTGATAAAATTAACTCATGTGCTGTTATTCTTCTCATTTTTATTGGGTTTAATTTCCACATTCTTACTATTATTGGAGCATTGCCCCAGTTCGATAATCCTCTATGAACCACAGAAACAACACAATCATATTCTTTATAGAACCACTTATATCCTGTAACTTTCTCAACATAATTGGAAAATTTATTATTTATAGAATCCCATGATTCTTGGTATTCTTTCCTGCTTTTTTCAAGCTGTTCAATAGAATTTTTATATTCTCTTTCAATATAATCAAGTGTCTTCTTATCACTTACAAATTTCTTGTCATAATACTTGTTTATTATAAACTTAAGATGCATAAATATTATGTATAATAGGAATCTTAAATATTTAACTATCTAAAATTATCATAAATCAATTTAAAACCGTAAATTTCCCTGAAAAGAATTTTGAATTCTTCTTTGTTTTTGGCTTCTTTCAGTCTTTTCAATAATAATATTATCTTATCTATTCCATGATTTTTAACAAGAAATTCAACAGCAAATCCAGATTCATCATAAATATTTGCATCATAATTGCATTCATAAAATTCAATAAAATTTGATAATTCTTTTGGTCTTTTTCTTGATTTATTTTGGTCAGATAAATAAATAGAAATGCCTTCCAAAAGCCAAGCAGGTTTTGAAGCATAATTAGATATTATATTAGAAAAACAATGTGCTAATTCATGTTTTAATAATTTAAAATATTCCTTTTCTGAATATATGTTGCTGCTCTCTTTATTATAATTTTTATAATTTAATAAATAAATATCATTTCCTCTAGACCATCCAACAATCCATCTTTGTGTTTTTCTTTGCAGAAGTTTGTCAATTGTCTTTCTGTCTTCAACAAGTATTATGTTTGGCTTATTTGTATTCCATCCTAATTTAAAAAATTTGTCGAGTTCATTCATGGAATTATTAAATGATTTCTCTAAATTTTTATTATTAAAAGATTTGATATTAAATATCATTTCATTATAAAATACAGATTTTTACGATGTTATTTTCATGGTCTGGCTCTTCGATATATTTTTGTTAAAAAAATATTTTCTACATCATCAGCCGTTGTTTGAAGAGAATCGCATACAATGAATAATAAATCAATAACAGCAAGGCTTATAAAAACTTAATTTTATCTTTAATTTCAATGTCAAATATCCCAAAAGATACAAAACAAATAGAAGAAGCAGTTTGGGAAGTTCCAACTAGCTTCAAACAAGGTATGAACGTGCCAGCAAGGATTATTGCAACTAAAAAATTATTAGAATCAATGGATCCTGGAGTATTTGATCAAATATCTAACGTAGCATGTCTGCCAGGAATCCAAAAGGCTGCATTATGCATGCCTGACGGCCATTGGGGATATGGATTTCCAATAGGCGGGGTAGCTGCAATGGATGCTGAAAATGGAGTTATATCTCCTGGGGGAATTGGATTTGATATTAACTGCATTCATGGGAATTCTAAAATTATGACTGAATATGGTTATTACATTAAGATACAAGATTATTTGAATAATCAACATCTAATCACAAAATCTATTTTATTTAAACATAATAAAGAGATAACAACAAAACCTATTTTATTTTTGAAAAAAGAATCAGAAAATAATACTTTTAAGATTAAGACAAAAAGTGGAAGTGAAATTATAGCTAGCGGCGATCATCCATTTTATAGTAATGATGGCATGATTAAAATTGAAGAGATAAATAAAGATAAACACAGACTAGCTATTAATCCTTTTGAAGGTGTAGAATATGAAAAAGCTGATGATACAATAATTTTAAATGAAGAAGATATAAATAAATTAGTTCCTGGTAGAGTAGATATTATTAAGGAATTAAAGTCTAAAAATTTACTTCCATTAAAGTTTAGTTCTGATAAATTGCCTATAATAATAAAATTAGTAGGTTTTATTCAAGGGGATGGGCATTTAAGTTATTATTATAATAAATATCGTGAACAAAATATATGGTTTACTGTAGTGATTGGTAGTGAAAGTGATCTATTAAAAATTAAGTCAGATATAGAATTTTTAGGGTATAGTTCATCTTCTATAAAGACTAAGGAATATAATAGTAAAATAACAGAGTTTGATGGTGAAAAAAGAAATATTAACGGAAAGTCTACACAGATGAGAATTAATTCCCAAGCCTTCAGTGTTTTATTATACGCTCTGGGCGTTCCTAAAGGGGATAAATCTTATGCAAAGATTTTTGTTCCCAAATGGATAAAAATCTCTCCACTATGGATTAAAAGATTATACTTGGCAGGATTATTTGGTGCAGAATTAAGTAAACCACAACAAAGTAAGGGTGAGAATTTCAATTTTAAGGAACCAAGTTTAAGTCAGAATAAGATTAATGAATTATTACCAAGTTTAAAAGAATTTTTATCTGATATAAAAAATATTCTTTCAGATTTTGGTGTTGAGTGCAATAAAGTTTATTTGCAAAAAGGGGTAATTAACAAGCAAGGTGATAAAACATTTAAATTATCTTTAAAGATTTCATCAGAGATTAAAAACTTAATAAATCTATGGGGCAAAATAGGTTTTGAATATTGTGAAAAAAAGAAAAGATTATCTTTATTATCTTTGCAATATCTTAATACTAAGTTATTTACATTGAACAAGATAGATGTAATAATAGAAAATGCTCTAATATTAAAAAATAATGGTGTTTCAGAATCTAAAATTTTAGAATATGCTAAAGAAAACAATATCAGTCAAGCACAAGTAAAAGGGAGATTATACAATAATAGTAAGCATACAAGAATTTCAAGAGGTTTTCCTGATTTTAATAGTTTTATAATAAAATATGGATTAAAAGAAGGTGGAGATTTTGTTTGGGATGAAATTGAAAGTATTGAAAAATTAAATTATCCAATTGATGTTTATGATTTTACAATTAATCATGAAGATCATAATTTTATAGCAAATAATTTTGTAATTTCGAATTGTGGTATGAGACTCATCACGACAAATTTAACAATTAAAGATGTTCAGCCTAAGATAAAAGAAATAGTGAACACTCTATTTGATGCAGTTCCTTCAGGTGTTGGCTGTAAAGGATTTGTTAAAGTTAATAATCAGCAATTTAATGAAGTAATGGAAAATGGTGTTAAATGGTGTATCGATAATGGTTATGGCTGGAAAGAAGATCTGGATAGAATAGAAAGTTCAGGAAAAATTGAATGGGCGGATTCTTCAAAAGTTTCTGACAAAGCAAGATCAAGAGGAATTGATCAATTAGGAACTTTAGGATCAGGAAATCATTATTTAGAAATTCAGCATGTTAAAAAAGAAAATATTATAGATGAAAAATTAGCTAAAAAATTTGGAATATTCCCAGATCAAATTGTAGTTATGTTCCATTGTGGAAGTCGCGGATTTGGTCATCAAGTAGCAACTGATTATCTTAAAATTTTTGAAAATGTAATGAGAAAAGAGAATATCAAAGTGAATGATCCAGAATTATCATGCGCACCGTTTTCAAGTAATGAAGGTCAGGATTACTATAAAGCAATGGCTTGTGCAGCAAATATGGCATTTTCTAATAGGCAAGTAATAATGCATAGAATTCGTGAATCATTTGAAAAAGTTTTCAAACAAAAATCTGAAGCAATGGATATGCATTGTATCTATGATGTTGCACATAATTTAGCAAGATTACAAGAATTTACAATTGATGGGAAAAAGAAAAAATTAATTGTTCATAGAAAAGGTGCAACTTTATGCCAAGGCTCAGGTAATCCAGAAATTTCTAAGCTGTATAGAGATATTGGTTCTCCAGTTATTATTGGTGGATCAATGGAAACAGGTTCTTATCTTTTGGTTGGAACAGAAAAAGCAGATAATGAAACATTTTCAAGCACAGCACATGGTTCTGGAAGAACAATGTCAAGACATCAGGCAAAAAAAGAATTTAGAGGCGATCAACTACAGAAAGATATGGAATCAAGAGGTATTTATGTTAAGACAGGTTCTTATTCTGGATTGGCTGAAGAAGCTGGGCAGGCATACAAAGAGATTAATGATGTGATTGACGCTTTAGCTAAAGCTGGAATTTCTAAACCTGTGACTAAACTTATTCCTATAGGGAATGTTAAAGGATAATGTTATACTTGTTAATTAAAAATAAAAATTTTCTACCTTTATCATTCAGTTTATAAAAAGTTGATTTGTTTACATTATAGGAACTAACAAATCCTAATTTTTCATTTCTAAATAAATACATATAAGATGTTCTATGTTTTATTTGACTAATTTTAGCAAATTCTGTAATTGTAATATTATCATAAATATTTGAAAGTCTATTAAACTTTTTTTTAATATAAGAATTACATTTTAAATGATTTAAAAACTTTCTTCTTATTTGCAAATATTTTCTACTTGGCTGTTTGTTTGGAATTATTAAATATAAATAATCAGAAGTATTATTCTTTGATAATTTAAGTTTTATATAAGTTTCAGGTTTACAATTTAAATATTTAATTAACTGTAATGGTATAGTTATCCTATAAAATTGATCAACTTTTGATGTATTGTAAATTATAGAACTCATTTCATAATATTGTTTTTAATATTTATAAGTATTATCTGAATTTTTTTCTAAATATTCTAAAAAGTATAATGTGAAATTCCTTAAACAAACAACACCAACAGAGATTATGTTATATAAAAATAAGACATGTATTATCACTTTAACAGCAGAACCTTTAGTTATTCGCATAACCGGAAATGAGGTAATGGAGAGTTTTAAACAATACTTCGATATTATGTGGAATTTAGCAAAAATATAGTAAAATTTAATACTTTCTAAATAATTCGAAACATTTATAAATAAACTTACTCTATAATAGAAACATGAAAAAGTCAGAATTAGTATACAGGGAACTATTGTTTAATGCAATAGAGAAGAAAAATAATAAATTGACACAATTAGAACTATCTAAAAAATTAAGTATCTCATTAAGCACAGTAAACAATGCAATAAAGCCTTTGGTAAACATGGGCGCAATTCAGATTAATTTAAGAAATTTGCGGATTCTAGATATAAAAAAAATATTATACCATTGGGCTAATATTAGAAATTTAAAAAAAGATATTATATATTCAACAAGAATAGAAAAACCAGTTAGAGAAATAGAAAAGACAATGCCTGATAATATTATTTTTACTGCTTATTCAGGCTACAAGATAAAATTCAATGATGTTCCAGCTGATTATTCTGAAATATATGTTTATGGCGATGAATCAATTAAAGAAAGATTTCCTAAAAACAATGGAATCCCGAATTTATTTGTTTTAAAAAAAGATATTATCATGAAGGAAATAACAATTGCAAATCTTTTTGTAGATTTGTGGAATATAAAGGAATGGTATTCAAAAGAATTCATTAAATCATTGGAGGCTAAATTGCATGGAATTTTGGAATAGTCTTTTGACAGAAAGTAGCTGGAAAATATTGCAAAATCTAAAGAGTGAAAAATTCAGGTTTATTTTGATAGGCGGATGGGCTGCTTATTTATTTACTAAACAACATAAATCAAAAGACATAGATGTAATCATACCAAATTTTTCTGATCTTGAAATATTAAAACAAAAATATAATCTAATTAAAAATGATGATCTTAAGAAGTATGAAATAAAAATAAATGATATAGACATTGATATTTATGTTCCATTTTATTCTAAATTAGCTCTTCCAATAGAAGCATTGTCAAAAGAAACTACAAAAATAGAAAGTTTTGAAGTTGTCAAGTCTGAAATATTATTAATTTTAAAGCAAGGAGCAGAATTTAACAGGGCATCAAGTGTAAAAGGTCAAAAAGACAGGATAGATATAATTACATTATTATGCTATAGTAACATAGATTTTGAGAATTACAGAAAATTCTTAAAGAATTTTAAATTAGAAGGATATAGAGAAAGATTAAAAGAGATAATTAAAAATTTTAAGGATTTTAAGTATATTAATATAAATGAGAAAGATTATTCTAAAAAGAAAAGAGAATTATTAGAAAGATTATAGAAAATTATTTATAGTCCAGTTTATCTAGCAATTTATGCAAATTAATTATGAAAAAGAGCTTAATAAAGAACAATTGGAAGTAGTATTTAGTAATAATAATCATTCACTTGTATTGGCTGGTCCAGGTTCAGGAAAAACAAGAGTTTTAGTTTACAGGATTTCATATTTAATAGATAAGGGAGTTAAGCCTGAAAATATTTTATTATTAACATTTACAAACAAAGCAGCTAAAAATATGATTCAGAGAACAACTGAATTGCTTGGTAATTATCCAAATGGAATTTTTGCTGGAACATTTCATCATGTAGGAAATATTATATTAAGAAGACATCCCGAAGTTATAGGTTTTTCACATAATTTTACAATTATAGACAATGAAGATTCCAGAAATATAATAAAAGATATTATTAATAATCTAAATATTAAAAATAAAAAAGCATTTCCAAGTCCTTCAGTAATTTTTTCAATTAATAGTTATTCTAAAAATTCTCTTATAGATTTAAGTTCTTGTATAGATTCAAAATATAAACAATTATGGCTATTTAAAAATCAGATTATAGAAATATGTTCTGCATATGAATCAAAAAAGAAAAAGCAGAATATAATGGATTTTGATGATTTATTATTTTACTGGAACAAACTTCTTGATAATGAAAATATAAAAAGACATTATTCAAGGCAGTTTACAAATATACTTGTTGATGAATTTCAGGATACAAATAAACTGCAGTTTGATATAATTAAAAAATTAAGCGATAAAAATAATATTATGGTTGTTGGTGATGATTGCCAGAGTATTTATTCTTTTAGAGCCGCAGAAATAAAGAATATTTTAGAATTTCCAAAGAATTATCAAGGTTGTAAAGAATTTCAGCTTATTAAAAATTACAGAAGCACTCCAGAAATATTGAATTTAATAAATAATAGCATTAAAAATAATAATCTGCAGTTTAAAAAAACACTTTCAACAGAAAATAAAAATAAAGATAAGCCGACAATAGTAAAATGTGAAAACTTAGAAGATGAAGCAAAATATATTATTGAAAAGATAAAAGAAATTAATAGGAATGAATATGGAGATACATCAATATTATTTAGAGCAGATTACCATTCAGCTAATATAGAACTTGAGCTTATGAAAAACAATATTAATTTTAAAAAAGTAGGAGGATTAAAATTTTTTGAACAGGCGCATATAAAAGATATTACATCATTTCTTAAAATATTTGCTAATTCCAAAGACGAGCTTTCATGGAAGAGAATTCTTGTATTATTCGAAGGGATAGGCGATAATACAGCGTCAAAGATTTGGGATAGATTAAATAAATTCGATAATCCAATCAACCAGATTACTAGGTCGAACCTTAACTTAAGTCTTACACAAAAGCCTGCTGTTGGATGGAATAATTTCATTAATATTATAAAATTGTCCTCAGACAAGAAGAATCCTTCAGATTTAATTGATAGTTTTTTCAAGAATTTTTATAAATCGCATTTACAGATAAAATATCCAAATTTTAAAGATAGGGTTTTTGATGTAAAACAATATATGGATTTAGCTGAAAAATATAAAAGTGTAAGTTCATTTTTGCATGATATAACCTTAGACGCAGATTTAACAAATTCAGAATCTCATGAAAATTCAAATAAAAATTTATTAACATTATCAACAATTCATCAGGCTAAAGGTCTTGAATGGAAAAATGTATTTGTTATAAGCCTTGCAGAAAATAGATTCCCAATGCCAATCGCATACCAAAATGATAATATAGAAGAAGAAAGAAGACTTTTTTATGTAGCTTGCAGTAGGGCTAAAGAAAATTTATATCTAACAATTCCATTGGAAGAATTTACACATTGGGGCGGATACAATGGTCTTGATGAATCAATTTTTATAACTGAGCTTCCAAAGAATTGTTATAAAGAAATTAAGCAATAGATATTTTCTTTAATTTAAAATTGACCTCACTTGCAAATTATTGAACTTAAGAAAAAATGTAATGTACTAGGCAGCTTTCATTTTAGGTTTTCCTTTATATTTCCTAATAGCTTCTATACTTCTTTGTACATCATCAACTAGTTCTTCAATATTTTCTAATTTAGCATCTAATCTTTTATCTAGTGTATCACTTAATAGTGCTATAATCTCATTTAATATCATCCTTAATCTATCCAGATCTTTTTCATTAGCAAATCCATTTTGTGTTATATCCATTTCAACCTTTTCTTTTAATCTATTAAATTCTGCAATTTTCTGTTTGGATTTATTAATTGCATCTATAAAAGATCTAACACCATTTGATAAAGGAACTAAACTAGTTTCATTAATTGGCTTTACTATCGGTTTTCGAGAAAATGGCCACATCTTCTAATTATTTATTTACTTGTTTATATTGTTTTTGATAACCATTAATTTTATAAAATATTAAATTATTGTATTAAAATGTTTGATAGAGAGATATATGAACTAAAATGAGCTTGTATACAAAATGCATTAAAGAAAAAATATTGCCAGAAGATGGTTATCGTATTTCTATCATGAGCAGACATACTTTAAATGATGGAATTACTCCAGATCAAGAAATAACTCATGATTTATTTAATTCTCATCAAACTATTTTTGCCCCGCCTTTAAAATTAATTGGTGCATATTACAGACAAGAGATTAATTGGGAACAATTTTCTGAAAAATACTTAGAATATATTAGAAAAAATTATATGGTTCCTGAAGTTAGAACATTAGCAAGGGAAGCATTAAGAAAGGATATAACTTTATTGTGCATTGAATCAACTCCGAAAAAATGCCATAGAAGATTATTGGCTGAAGAATGTAAATTATTAATTCCAAAATTAGGGGTTGTTATTTTATGATAGAAATTGACGGATCTGAAGGCGGAGGCCAATTATTACGGAGTTCTCTTTCTCTCTCAGCATTAACAAGAAAACCATTTAAGATGATAAATATTCGGGGAAAAAGAGAAAAGCCAGGATTGCAAAATCAGCATTTAACTGCAGTAAACTCAATTTCAAAAATATGTAATGCAAAAGTCATAGGAAATTTTTTACATTCAAAAGAATTAGAATTTATACCTTCTGAAATTGTTTCAGGAAATTACAAATTTGATATAGGCACAGCAGGATCTACAACTTTAGTTGCACAAACAATCTTGCCGCCATTATTATTCGCTAATCAAATTTCAACTGTTGATATTGTAGGTGGTACAGCGAACCCTTTAGCACCGCCAGTATTGGATGTTAAAGAAGTATTTTTATACCATTTAAATAATTTTGGAGCAATTGTCAATTTAGAAATTGAAAGAGAAGGATTTTATCCAAAAGGCAATGGAAAAATAAAATTAACAATAAATCCATGTAAAAAATTAGAATTTAAAATAATAAAACCACAGGACAAAGTTGTTAATGTTTTTGCTGTAGCTTCAAATGATTTATCAGATAGAAAAGTTGCAAAAAGGATGATTGATGGGTTTGTATCAAATTTTCCAAGAGATTATAAATCAATTAGTCATGCATGGTATGTAGAAACTTCTAGTACTGGTTGTTATATTCATGCAAATTATAAAAAAATTGGAATGTCTATATTGGGAGAAAGAGCTTTAACAGCAGAAAACGTTGGCAAAGAATGTGCATTAAAACTATTAGAAGAAATAAATTCAAAAGCAGATACAGATCATTTTACAGCAGACCAACTTTTATTGTATTTAGCAATTAGTGGAAGTGGTACAATACATGTTTCTAATATCACAGATCACATGAGAACAAATATTAATATTATAGAAAAATTTTTAGATGTAAAATTTGAAATTAAAAATAATGTTATTGAATGTAAAAAAATATAATCTAAAATATACTAAAACTCTAAAAATTAAAGCAGTTTATAAATAATTATATTTATTTTAGTTATATACATTAAATAAAGTGATAGGATTCTCTTCAAACAACGGCTGATGATGTAGAAAATATGTTTCAGGAAATAGCCAAGGAATTAAAATTAAATTTTGAAGACCATAGTGTTTCTGCAAGAGTCAAGCAAGAAAGTTATCAGTTATATCTTGGAAAAATAAGTTTTTCTTTTATGCCTTTACTTGAGAAAAATGGAATATCAATTATTATGCGTCAGCCAGATGAAAAATTTGGACCATATCAAAAAGATGAATTAAAAAGTAAAGCTAAAAGAGAAATAATTGCAAAGCTGTCAGAAATAATAAATGATTAAATGTCTATAATCTATTCTTAAAGACTATTAAAAAATGAAAACCAATTAGAATTAATTGAAAAATTATATTGGTTATACAATATTCAAAAAGAAATTCTTCCTAAAATAACTCAAGAATTACCATGGAATGGAATAGCTTACAAATCTCCATATTCAAATTATCCATTTTTATCAATAACAAATATTGAAGGTGCTTTATGTGAATTTAGAAAATATTATAATTTATCAAATAGAAAAGGAAAAAGAAGATATTATAAATGTGGTTTTACTAAGCTATAAACTTCTTCATGAATGTCATCAACTGTTCTTACCCCCCCATTAGATGCAGAACAATTTACTAATCTCCAATGATCGTATTTTTTTGCTAATGAAATATAAGAATCAACCACCTTTCTTTGAAAGTCTCTATCAGCTTCATGTCCGTCTTTTGCTTCTCCCCTGTTATCTAATAGTCTTTCAGAAGCTTCTATTGGTAAATATAAATAAATAACTAGATCTGATTGTGGTACTCCTAATTGATTATATTCTGTTTCACATAACCACTCTAAAAAATTTTTTTTATCTGATTCATTATCCAACTTTGCAGTCTGAAAACCCATATTTGATTCTATATACCTATTGCATAAAACATTTCCGCCATTTGCTAAATAATCTTTAATTTGAATTGCTGCTTGTTGTCTATCTAGGGCATATAATAATGAAGCTAGTTTTGGATGAATATCTGTTGCTTTTCCAAAATCTCCATTCAAATATTGCTTAACCATCTTTCCAAAATATTTTTCATATTGTGGAAAAGAATAAGTTACAAGTGAAAATTTTTCATCAATTAAACGTTTAGCTAATTTATCTGATTGTGTCTTTTTTCCTACAGCATCTCCGCCATCAAATACAATTAACTTACCACTTCTTGACATTTTTCACCTTTTTTAATTTTTTATTCATGAGTCATTAATCTAAATCTGCACTAACATCCACATTCTTTGCAATATTCTTTCCTGCAATTTTTGATTGTTCACCAGCTCTGGAAATTCTGTTTCCTGGATCTGAATAATCAACATAAGATAAAACAGGAGAAGCCCAAGGATATTTAGTATTAACACTTCTGGACATTTCCATAACCATGCTTCTATAACTAAAATGGCCTGCAGGTTGAGTCCTTAGTTCTGAAAGGTGTTGGAACTCTCTTAAATTCATTCCCAACATAAATCTCATCCTGTGATTAAATAAAGTTGCATATTGAGAAGCATATTCTAAGCCAGAATGTTTTATATCACTATTTAGATTATCCATCATGCCAACAACTTCATTTACTTCATTTTCTAAACCAATCATTTCCATTTCAGGAGGCAATATAAATCCCAATTCTGTTGTCAAATCTTGTCTTTGCTGGGTCAACATTCTGTGTCTTTCTAGATC
>JAGWAD010000011.1:11086-70735 GCA_018302105.1 Candidatus Woesearchaeota archaeon | reverse complement strand
TTTCAAGATTGAAGGACTTTTCTATATCTTTTAACTTGTTTTTTGGCAAAATTATAAACATTGAAATTTTACTTCCTTCATATTACAATTCAATAATCTATATATCTCTTGTTTCTGCATAATTAAAATCTCCAGTCTGAAACATCATTTTAGCATTTATTTCATTATTTTTATTTGTTTTAAATTTAGCTTCTTTAGTAAATTCACTATTGAAGGGTTTTTAGCCAGTTAGCTTTAAAATAAATTGCATTTGTTAATATTAATTTTGTATCTGGATTTATAGAACCTTTTGGCAATAATTCTTTTATTTTTTCTTTTGTTTTTTTGCTAACCCAATTATTTACTGTTAATCTTGACTTTTCTTTATTTGAAAAATCTAAATTTTCAATCTGCCCAGAGTAATAATCTTTTATTATTTCTAAATAACTATTCAATAATTTATAATTTTTTTGAATCCATATTGCATTTGCTATATTTAATTCGTATTTTTTATCTTCGTCATTAAATTTTTTATAATCTTCTGCAAATTGTTTTCTTCTAATGTTATCCTCTTTTTGGAAATTTAATACTGATTGAATTTCTTCTGCTGTTTCTCCTTTTGCACCTTCATAAACCATTACAAATGCCGAAGATAAACTATAAGGTGAAAATAGAATATTTTCTTCTTCTATTAAATATTTTGAATACAAGTTAAAAGTAAATTGGTTACTTGCATTTATACTGTTATTTTCAGATTCTTTATTAATGTAATACATATTATTGCAAAAATGATGAACAATGTTTTTTCTTTATATTTCATACATAACTTTTCAATTTTAATATGTTTATATATCTAATGAAATATATCACAAATGTTAAGTATTAATACAAATTATTTTTTATATGGTTTATACAAGATTAATAATTATTTTAACATTGGTTTTATTAATTGGTTGCAATAAGAATTTAGAAGAAAAATGTTTTGTCCAAAGCTGTCATTTTGAAGAATATAAATTAAATTGTGAAAAGTCTAATTTGCAATGTACTTCAGATTTAAAACCTACTGATTTTTGTGGAAAATTTGTTTCATGCAATGGGCGCAATTTAATAGAAAGTCCTGAATATAAGAAATGTTTGGATTGTTTCAAAAATTGTAATCCTAATAATTTTGATTATGAAAACTGTTCTACTAAAGAATATATTGAAAAATTTTCTGAATTTTTATAATTAATTATTAAAAAATTCTAGACTTTGTTTATTGAGATTGGATATTAAAATTGGAAAACTAATTAATTTTACCAAATACATAGACACCTATTAATTTTTTGTTTTTTATTATATCTTTTTTAAGATAGCCTTCATAAGAGAAACCTGCTTTTTTTAAGACTTTTTGAGATCCCTTATTAAAAGTAAAAACTTTCCCATAAATTCTTTTTAATTTAAGTTTTTTAAAACCATAATTTAATATTAAATTCACTGCTTCAGTCATAATCCCTTGCCCCCAATATTTTTCAGCCAACCAATAACCAATTTCTGCTTTATGGTCTTTCTTTATATCTATAAGTCCGATAGATCCTACAACTTCTCGATTTATATCAATAACAAAATTTATTTTTTCTTTATTTTTATGTCTATATCCCTGTAAATTTTCTTTCACCCATTTTTTTGCATCTTTTGGTTTATATGGATAAGGAATTGTTAAGGCCATATCTGCAATATTTTTATTGTTGATGTTTTTCTGTAAAGAGATTTCATCACCTTTTTTGAAATATCTTAATGTAAACTTTTTAGATTTAATTTCCATTGTTATTTATATTTCAAGCAAATTTAAAAATATATGTATTTTCATAATGGTTTTTATAATAAATTTGTTAATTAACTGTGAAAACCCACATTAATGAAAACAAGTAGAAAATAATTATAATATCAGATTTCAAATTCACAAATATAATTAATAATAAGAATTTTTTTATTTTATGAGAAAACAGATTTTAATTTTGTTTTTTATTTTAATTAGTTCCTGCACTAACAGTAAAGAAATTCTAAACAAAGAAATGGGAAATGTTCCAGAAAATGTAAATAAAAAATATAATGAACTAACTGAAGAATATAAAGCAGAAAATGAAAGTGCGTTTCTAAATTTCTGTTTCTGGACTGGAAAATCAAAAATCAGAAATATTTATGTTATTGAGGCTGGAACTATAAAAAGATATAATCTTGATGATGATTTTAACAGTCAAAAACATTATAGCTTGAATCCAGATAATAGTTTTTATTATGATATTAATGGAAATGAGGTTAATTTTAGCGAATTAGAAGAAGATAAATATGGTTATTTGGATGACTGTTATATCTATAAATATAAAATAAATAATTATGATATTGAAAAAGATTTTTTTAAACAATACGAATTAACAATTGACGATACTATATTTTTAGCTGCAGGAATCTTATTGGTTAGTATTGTGAGTTTATCGTTTAATGTCTAAATTTAGAAAGTATTAAATATTGTTTTATTATGGTTAGAATATGTTTAATAAAAAAGAGATCAGAGATTTAATAATTTCTATATTAGTATTAAGTTTTGTATTTGGATTTAATGATGGAAGAAAAGAATTTGTTGGAAGTTTATGGTTATCAAATTTTTTGAAAATAACTCTTTTTGTTATTATCTCTGTATTATTCAGAGAGGCTGTAATCAAATTATATGCAAAAAGAAATAATGCTGAAAGCGAATATAAAATCTGGAATGTAAAAAGGGTATTTTTTGGAAAATATGGTAATCTAAAATTTCCTTTTCCATTTGGAATAATTTTTAGTTTTATTGGCATAATAGTTTCACAAGGGAAATTCTTTTTTACAGCAATTGGAATTCATGATATAAAAGAGAATAAAAGTGCAAGGACAGGAAGAAAATATATTTTTATAAAAGATTTTGAAGTTGCTTTAATAGCCTTATCAGGAATATTTGCAAATTTATTAATAGTATATATTGCATTTTTTGCATCTAAATATTTTGGAATAAATTTAAATTTTTTAATTAATATGAATCTATTATTAATCTTATTTAATTTAATACCAATTAGCGCATTGGATGGAACAAAGATATTTTTTGGTTCAAGATTACTTTGGGTATTTACATGTTTATTTTTAATATCTAGTTATATATTCTTAAGTATAGGAATATTATTTTCTATAATTGGTGCAGCAATTCTTGCATTTTCAATTATGGCCTGGTATTATTATCAATATGAATATAGTTAGAACCACAAGAAATACAAAATTTGCCTTTTAATTCATTATTTTTTTATAGATCATGGTAAAATTCTTGCCTGCATCTTTTTTACATAGCAAACATTTCAAAAGATCTGGTTTTTTTGTTTTTAAATTTTCTAAACTATTAAATGAGGCTTTCATCCTTTTTATTTCTGTTTTTCTTTCTTTGGAAATTTTCATAATTAATTTAAGAATTGGGAAAATATATTCTTTTTCTTTCATATGAATTTAAGAAATTCTCTCGTTTATGCCTGTGAGCTTTTAAAAAACCATAGGCTATTGTGTCCGCTATGTTTAACAATGGAAATCTTCTGTCTCCATCTTTTTCAAATATTATTCTTGATTTTTCAATACCTGAATAATTAGAAATATTATCAATAGAACTTTGCAAAGGCGGATTTCCATCAATAATTACTTTAGAAAATGATCTATCAAATGATTTAATTAATAGAGAAATTGCTATTTCCCTTGATTCATTAGCCTTATCTCTTAAATAAATTTCTTCAAGGGTTAAAAATTTATAATCAAAACCTAATTCTTGTAAGTAATTCAATAAATATAAATTATTGTGAGACAGATTTGTTTCACAGTTTCAACATACTTGTCTTCTAAAAACAAATCTTTTCTGTACTTAATACACAAAATAGGTTTATCCCCACAGCAAGCTATGGGATATTAAACTAAGATAAAACCATCTAATCCATGGTTTCTTAACATATATTCTAAGTCAGCCATAAATTTAGAATAAACAAAAGATAGATAAATTAAACTATTTAATCAATGATTATTAATTCCAAAATTAATTATTGATAAGTAATTAAATAAAATATAACCTTTCTGCAATAAAATCCATTGTTTAACTCACTTAATTTTATTAGATCCATAAATTAGCTGTAAAATATAAATAAAAAAATAATGGAACTAACTTTTGGCTAGCCCTTAATTTAAAAATTCACTTTTTCTTTTTCTTTTTACCGCCACGTGCCATCTTTGCTTCGCAGACGTATGTGGTCTACTCTAAGTTAGAATAGATTTCCTGATCCGTCGACGTAGTATAAGAATCCAGGCTTACGTTTAATTGCGTTCTTTACTAAAACTGTGCCCATTTTACACCTCCCTTTTTTAACTTATTAATATGATATAATATCGTCGGTGAAGTCCTATTTAAATGTTTTTATTTTCGTTAAATTTTAAAACCTTAATTAAAACAGCTTCTATATCCTTCAATTCTTTTTCCCATATCACTAAGGTATTATAACCAAATTTGGCAAAATATTCAATCCTTCCTTTTTCAGTTTCTTCATAACATCTTGCTTTTTTTGTATGCCAATAATCTCCAAAAACTTCAATTATTTTTTTATTTTTAATATCAACAAAATCAGGATTTTTTGTTCCCAAAATAAATTTACTATCTCCAACGAATTTATAGCTAAGATTATTTTGTTTGATTAAGTTTAAAAGTAAACTTTCTTTTTTGTTTGGGTTTTTTATTAAAGCTTGAATCCTTTTTTTTATTACTTCAGGATTCTTGTTTACTTTAGCGTTTATTATTGGATTCTTCATTGGATTGTTTAATTTCATCCTTTTTGAATATTCTATAAATACTCCATTTCTTAATTTGGTTAATGTAGTTTTCTTTGCAATTTCTTGATAATTCCTTTTAGCTGTAGCTTTTTTAACAATCTCTGGATCCCACATTGGATTTCTAGTTTTATTTCTTTCAATTAATTTTGATATAGCGTAAGAAGAATTTTTCTTTCCTTTAAGAGCCTTTGATAGATTTTTTCTCCATTCTTCTGAAAATGGCGGCCTATTTTTTCCTTTATTCCATACAATTATTTCTCCACTTGCATATTTTCTTTTCTTTGTTTCGCTTATTTTTCTTTTAATCTCTTCTTTCATATAGTTGATTTAATAATTTTTATTTATATATCCTGTGTGCAGATATGTCCAATGCGTCCAGTGTGTCCACTGCCTTTCCAAAATTTAGAAATATTTTTACAAAAATGGAAATTATTCTAATCTTTTATCTTATCTAGTTATATATTAATTTTTGAAAATTATTTATTAAGAATTTCTAAAGGTAAAAATTATTAATCGAAATATATATAAGTTTGACATAAAAAGTTTATGAATTTAATAGATTTTAGAGAAATATATAATATAGGAAAGAGTTCTAGTGGACAAAGTTTTAAATTTTATGAAAAAATAAATCTTGAAATAGCCAAATATGCAAAGAGCGTTCGTAGTTCTATAGAATAAAAAAAGAAGCTAAAAATAAAAAAGATGTTGAAGACATATGTGACAGTATTTATGAAAGTCTTAATGAACAATTTTTATATTTGCAGAATAATTTAGAAGAATCATTAAGGTCCAGAAGGGTTAGTAGAATAGATTCTAGTGTAGATACTAGAAATTATTTAACAGCTATAAGCATGATCACTATGGATATGTTATCATTAAGGCAATTTTTTGTACATTTAGATCTTTATTCTTTTGCAGATAAAGGTTATCTTAAACATTTGGGAATTGAAAAATAATATTTAGATTTTTAAAAATTTTTTATCTATTAATAATTTATATAAATAAAATTTTATGTTTTAACAATCACAGAAGAATCTTCTAAACCATTCATATCATGCGTTCTATTATTATCTATCTGATCTTTATACACATTTGTATGTATAATAAATATTTTAAAGAAATTATTGCAAATAATCGAGATTGAATATTTTAATTAAAGATTGTATTAGTTAGATATATCAATCTTCATTCTTGATGTATCTATTAACTTCACTTATTATTTTACTATGAAAATCATTTGTAATAGAACATAACTTCTTTTTTATTATCTTTTCATTTATTGTAAACAATCTTTGTGGTTTTACCCAACTTTCAAATGGTATTTTTCCATTTTCTATGTCTTTGTTTGTTATTAATATGCCTTCTTTTGGTTTGTTGCTTGTTATTAAGCAGCATATCCTATCTTCACTATTATTTAATTTTCTATTTGAGATTATTAATGCAGGTCTTTGTTTTGATCCTGTTAAGTCTGAGTAAGGAAAAGGCATAAGAACAATTTCCTTTTGTTCAAACATCATTCCATCTTTCATCTGTTTCATTATCCCAATCCTTTTTTAATACTTCTTCTGAAGCCAACATTGTTAATATTCCTTCTTTATTTTTATTCTTATCAAGACTTTTTAATTCTTTTAGCCTTTCTTTTATCATCTTTCTTATGAATTCACTCCACTTTATCTCTGAATATTTATGCATCTCTTCATATACTGAGTCTTCTATAGATAATGTAACATTTGTCATAATATTAAGTGAACTCACTTATTTATATATTTTATGTTAAGTTGAGATTAAATATTTTAGTTTTATATTAAATTATTTAGTTCAAGTGTTAGATTAAATATTTTAATCAATAATTATAATATTTAGATTAACAAATTACGTTATGCTGTGGTTCAAATGGAAAACTTGATACTGATGGAAAGATACTTTTGAAATAAGGTTAAAAGTTGATGACAAAGAACTAAGTTGGACTTATTTAACTTTTGGAGGACTTTGGGAAGCTGGCATTAATGGGATTTGGAATTTATGTAGAATAATATATTATCTACTCTTTATTTTTTTAAGGAAAATAAGAGAAATTTTTCCAGAATGTGAACCAAATAATAGCTAATTAAATATTTTAATCAAAGATAATATTATTTAGATTATGATGTAGAAAATATTTTTTTAACAAAAATATATCGAAGAGCCAGACCATGAAAATAACATCGTAAAAATCTATCAACCGAAGATTAAAGAGAATCGTTTTATCAAAATGATATTTAGGTTATTTAGGAAAAATTTAAATCTAGAAGTGTACTCTAAACTACGAAATATAACAAAAGATTGTTTAAAGGATTAAAATGCCTTTATAAGGCTTATTAATGGGTTTTATTAATATCTGATTATATACCATCTATAATAAGAAAATATAATTTAATAATGCCCCTTAGTTATGAACCTGTAAACTTCAACTATTACCGCAAGGATCATAAGACCAAGCATTACATAAAAAAACCAGCTGCTTAATTGACTGGTTTTACTTAATTCTCCAAAAATAAGGTAGGAAACATAGATCAAAATACCTGCCCCAATTAATGCACCAATAAATTTTTCTAAATCTCTAGACATTGTTTGTACCCCTTCCAAAAAGATATCCAATTATACCTGATGCTAAAGATGCAAGTGTGGCAATACCAAACTGCGGAATTTCTTTTCCAGAGATATTCTGATTTAGGAGATAAATAATTCCGGTGATGCAGATCCCTGCAAGAATTACTCCCCCAATCACCAAGATTTTATTCACTTTAATCTGTTCTCTCTGATTTGAATTAACCATCTTTTAAATATTGATTCTTCCACTTATAATCTTTGTTATAGCAAACTATTTAATTAAATTATACTCTTAAAATTATAGAAAAAAGATGGATGAACAAGAACTAAATAAATTTGAGAATTTTTTAAAGAATTTTACTAAAAGAAGTGGTAAAAAGATAGGAGAAAGAACCATTCATGGAATTCTAACGTTGGCTAAGTTCGTAGAACAATCATCTAACTGGGAGAAACTAGAAATACTTGCCAAGCGTTATGCGACTTACCTAAAAGAAAGAGATTATCCTATAGCAAAGTATGGTTTATGGTTATATTTAAAATCTTTAAACTACCAAGATAAGTTTATTAAAGAATTAATTAGTTTTAAGAAAAGAAATTTAAGTGCTTTAAGTGATGAAGAAAAATTAGCACAATCTGTTTTAAGTAAAAAAGAATTATTATTTTTAGTTGATAATATTCCAAATTTAAGAGACAAAATAATAGTCAAAATGTTATACGACACGGGAGCCAGGGTTTCTGAAATAACAAAACTAACTTTGAAAGATATAGATTTAGAAACAAAAGAGATAGAAGTTATGGGTAAAGGAAGAAAACCTAGAACAGTTTATATGCATAATTCAACTTTAGAGTTATTAAAAAATTATATTAAAGATCAAAATATTTTATTACCAAATTCTGAAGTTTTTAGAGTAACTCCAATGACTGTCTGGTATAATTTAAAGAAATATGGAAGAGAATTATTGAATAGAGATTTACATCCACACATGTTAAGACATTCCAGATTACAACATATGGCTGATGAAGGAATAGACTCTTTTGCAATAAAATCTTATGCTGGACACTCAGATATCGGGACTACACAAATTTATGTTAAAGCTTCTAAATTCCAGGGCAAATTAGCTTTTGATAAGGCGGGAGATCCATGGGAGAAGAAATAATTTATGTAATTTAGTTAAAGATTAAATATTTTAATCCTCTTTTTTGTCTATAGCTTCTAATTCATCTTTATCTAATTGTTTTAATAATTCTAATCCCCTTTCTGTTATTCCTGCATAACTTTCTTTACCTTTTCTATATTTTCTAACTAAATTGTGATCTACTAAAAAGGAAATGTATTCTGATAATGTTGATCTTACTTCTGAATATTTTTTATCCCTATATATTATTGCAGCCAAGGATTTGTATGAAATTTTAGATCCCACTTGTTTTTGTAAATGATACAATTTAACAAACATATTTACTTGTGTTGCTGTAAGAATGTTCAAAATATCTTCATCATTATGTTCCATTTTCTCATCTTCATCTTTCTCTATTTGTTTCTCTATTTTTGGAGTTTCTTTTATAATCTCTCTTGATTTGTAGTTCATTGAGAAAATTAGATTTTCTAATCTTTTTAGTCTTTCATTTATTTCTTCAATTTTGTATCTATGTTCTTTATGAGAAACTTGTAATGTTCTATGCCATTCTCCTAATTCTTCAATATCATTTTTTACATTTTCAAAAGAATTTTTTAGAATTCTATGCACCTGGTCTATTTTTCTATGTGCTTCTTTGTCCTCTTTTCTTTTGAATAACCAAAATACCATTGATAAAATATAAGATTTAATCTAGCTTTTATAGTTTTCTATATTGTTCGATGATTGTTCGATCGGTTCGACGAACGGTTCGTAGAACTCTATCGAACGGTTCGTAGACGTCTTCGAACTTCGTAGAACGGTGAGAATTAAAAAAACCTTAGATTTTAAGGATAAATTGAGCAATTTCTATGAAAAATTAAATATTTTATCAAAAGTGAGGATCGCAAAGTTGAATATTTTTGGTGAAAATGCGCTAAAAGACTAAGTTTTTATAAAAATGAGATTAGAAAATGGAAGTTTTTGGTCAAAATTTGTTAAATTTCACAAAAGTGAGAGTTAATTTTTAAGAATAAATGAGAACTTTCCGAAAAAAATGTGAAAAATGGTAGTATTTTTGAATAAAGAGTCTAAAATTATCAAAAGTGAGAGTTAATTTTAATGGGCGGCTGAGAAAAATAGGTTTTTGGAGGAAAATGAGAACTAATTTATTGAAATTTGTTAGATTTTATGAAAAATGAGTGTTAAATTCTGGTGATTGATTGATTAATAATAAATTTGGGAAAAATAAGAGGTTAATTCTTGATAAATA
Source organism: Candidatus Woesearchaeota archaeon (assembly GCA_018302105.1). GTDB lineage: Archaea > Nanobdellota > Nanobdellia > SCGC-AAA011-G17 > GW2011-AR18 > JAGWAD01. Next base: position 60,922 of record JAGWAD010000011.1, on the reverse strand, counting down.
ATTGAAAAATTTTAAAATTTTTATTAAAATGAGACTATTTAATATCAAAAAGAGTAGTTTGATAGGGGTCAGTTTCATAAAACATGTTAATTAAACGCTGTTTTAAGTTTAAAGCCTTGAAATCCGGCCTTATAAACATTAAATTCGTACGATTATTCAATCTTTTCTTAATCAAAGGTGCATTTTTCTTTATTAAAGCACTAATATGGCTTCTAATACAGTGTTCTGAAAGTTCCATCTTTTGGGCTATATTTGTATAATTTGTTTCGTTTTTCTCGTCTTCTAGTTGATAAACAGTCAAAAAAAGCTTCAATTCCTGTTTAGAAAGACGTCTAAAAATCCCTTCTAAATTGGACCTTAATGCCAAAAAGTTGGGATCTTGAAGAGTTATTTGATTATTTGGTTGATTAAATGATTGATTGTTGATTGATTGTTGATTGATTAAATGATTAAATGATTGATTAACCCCATTGTTTCCAATGGAAACCTCATTATTAGGCTTTATAGGCTCTTTTAGGCTATTCTGTTGATTAGGTGATTGATTAGTGATTAAATGATTAAATGATTGATTGATTAAATGATTAGGTGGATTTTCAGGAGTTTTTGGCTCTAAATTCTTTAATATTTTATTAATCCTTAAAGAAAGATCACTAATTGATTGACTTAATCTCTTTATTGCTTCATTTTGAATAGTTATTACTTCTTTTTGTAGTTTCACTTCCTTGCTCAATAAACTCATATCTTCTTTAACTTTTGAAAAGGATTGTTTGATGTTTTCCTCATTTAGCATAAATTAAAATTAAAAAAGAATTATAAAAGCATTATGGATGTTAAGAATAGCTATTTGATTGATTAAATAATAAAATAGTTATTAGAATGAAGTCTAATGCGACTATTCTTTTTTAGAAGTTTCTTCAGTTTTTATTCTTATTAATGGTATTCTGAAATGGGCAGGTAAATTAAGATCATCTGCTAATTGTAAGGCTTTTATATTGCACTTAAATAAGATTGTATTAAAAACTTCAGTAGAAACTTTTTGTTCTAATTTCCTGTCTTTATTCCAAGATTCAAGAATTTCTTTTGTTTTATTTGGTTCATCCATAAGTAAGACTACACCATTTAAAGACATTTTACCTACTTTTCCATATGTAATGTCAAATTGAAAATCTAATTTTAAAAGACCTTTGCCTTCACTGAATGGTAATTTTTCTTCCTGGATTTCTAGTAAATTAATAGAATTTGCAATTTTATCTTTAGGATCTAATTTGCCTGTTCTTTCAACATTTATTTTTGTAAAATTAAAACCCACTATTGCCATGGTTTTGATCTGAATGTTTAATATTTAAAGATTTTGGTAATGTATTACATTTGTTCAGGGGCTTCAATTCCTAATAAGTTTAAAGAATTTTTCAAGACATGCTTTGCTGCTTTTACTAAAGCTAATCTTGATAATCTTACATCTTTGTTAGACTCATTTAAAACTTGGCAAGAATGATAGAATTCATTAAACGTTTGAGCTAGATGAAATGAATAATTGGTTATAATGTGTGGGCTCAATTGCGAGTGGGCATTTTCTACTGCTTGTGGGAATTCTGATAAAACTTTAATTAATTTAGATTCTTTTTCTCCCAATTGATAATTCTTTATTTTTAAGGTTTTTTCAGATTTTTTTATTATACTTGATGCCCTTGCATGTGTATATTGTATGTATGGGCCTGTATCTCCTTCGAAACGGATTGATTCTTCTGGTTTAAATGTGATATCTTTTTCATGGTCAATTTTTAAGTAATAATATCTTAATGCAGCCATTGCAATAGAATTTGAACGTTTTTCTTTTTCCTTTTTTGTAATTTCATTATACCTCTTATCTATTTCTTCAATTGCCATTTTGTTTAGTTCTTCAATTAAGTCATCAGAATCAACAACATTACCTTCACGAGATTTCATCCTTCCAGATTCAAGATTAACCATCCCATAACTAAGATGATAGAGTTTGTCTGCCCATAGATTTCCTAATTTTTTAAGTATTGTAAAAAGAACTTTAAAATGGTGTTTTTGTTCTACTGCACTTACAAAAATTGATTTATCAAATTTAAATTCTTTATATTTCAATATAGCTAAGTAAATGTCTTGTGTTATATAAATTGATGTCCCATCTCCCCGTAATAATATCTTTTCTCCAAGTCCTTCTTTTGAAAGATCGATGAATATTGCACCTTCTGGCTTCTTTTGTACTTGGTGTTTTTCTAGGGCCTCTAAAATAATTTCTTTTCCGTTTTTGTATATATTTGACTCAAAATATTCTTTGTCTATTTTTAGATCAAATTTTTTGTATGTTTCTCTAAAACCCTCAAAAGCCCAGTTATTCATCTTTTTCCATAATTCTAAAATTTTTTTATCTCCTGCTTCCCATTTTCTTAGATATTCCTGTGCTTCTTCTTCTAATTTTGGATTTTCCTTTGCTGCTTTAGCAAATTTAACATAATAATCACCAACAAAGTGATCTGATTTTTTATTAGATTTCTCTGGACTATCATTATTTCCAAATAATGCATAGGCTAACATAGATTTACAGATATGCACACCCCTATCATTATTTAGATTTACTACAATTACTTCATTACCCATGAATTTTAATAAGTTGCATACTGCCTGACCTAAAATAATATTTCGTGCGTGCCCGATATGGAGCGGCTTGTTTGTATTAGGACTTGGAAACTCAATAACCACTCTTTCTTTTAATAATTTTGAACCATATTTTTCTTTTTCTTTTAGGATTTGATTAATTGTTAATTCTGCTAAAAATGTTTTATTTATGAAAAAATTAAGATATGGACCTTTTATTTCTGTTTTTTCTATGAATTTTGGTAATTTTAATAATTTTTGTATTTCATGGGGTTTTTTGGATAGTTTAAAACAAGGCAAAGCATAATCACCTAATATTGGATTTGGTGGGACTTCTAAATGATGTAGAAAATATTTTTTTAACAAAAATATATCGAAGAGCCAGACCATGAAAATAACATCGTAAAAATCTATCAACCGAAGATTAAAGAGAATCTTGATTTATAATGTCCTAATTTATAGTAAGTTATATAAAATTCTTAGATTGGAATTGGCTTACTGTTAGTCAAAAACAACTTTCACATTGAATTTTATATTTATCTTTTTATTGTGTTATTACAGGTTAATGATTAGAAATGTTTAATATTTACATTGTGCCCAACCTTAATATAGTAAAATAGACAACAGACTAATTAGGCAATAATGGCATTCATAAGAATAAAAAAGGTAAAAAAGAATAGTGGTAAGGTTTACGAATATGCTCATTTAGTTGAAGGAATTTGGAGAAAGAAAAGGATTGTAAGACCGAATCTAAGATATCAGACTAACGAAATGAGTCCACAGACTTTGGCAATAAATCAAACAAAGAAAAACTATAAATTTAGAAAATTCAACAATTCATTACATAAATATAAAAAATTTCTTGGGAGAGTGTATAATTATCGAGATAAAGACAAGCGAGAATTTGAAGATATGTTTGGTATTAGTTTTAAGGATTTTGTAAATTCTAGTAATATAAATGAGATTTATAAAAAACTGATAGATTTTGAGTTGTTGTGCAGAAATTTTAGTTATAAATATAATATACTGTATAAGGATGGATTTTTTGTGGATTTAAACAGGTTGATTGTGCATAATGGGAAAGAAGATGTTGTTTTGAAGATTAGTAAAAGAAGTGGTTATTTGTGTTCTTTAAGTTTGGAAGAATTATTTAAGATTGACAAGGTTGGAGGAAGAGATGAGGGAATGCATTTAATGAAGAAATTAAGAATGGTGGGAATTGAATTAAATCCTGAACAGTTTTATATTTTGGCTGAGAAATTGTTAAATGTAAACCAATAAATAATCCAAGTTAAATTTTTATAGTTTATATTTTCCATAAAAGTAATGAATGAATATAAATTCAAAAAATTTGAAAATTTAAAATTTACTATCAAAAGGTTTAATGTTTATTTCTTGCATGGGTTGCTGCATGATACACATGAAATTCCTTTAAAAAATTTTTATACATATTGGGGAATTAGTTTAATTAAACTATTAAAAGACAAGCCACATATTAGTTGTAGAACAATAAGATTTGATAACAAAACAGATGAAGCATGGGCAGATATTAATGTGATAATTGGTGATGGAATTATAACATTTGCATATCATAGTGATGTATGGTCTAGTAGACTAGGAATTAAAATTCCTGAATTTGAAGACTGGAATATAGAAAGTGCAATTCTTGAAAGTCAAGGAATGAATGAAGTTCATATATTCAATCCTAAAGTGGTGGGAATTTGTATTAATATTAATAAAATAGAAGATGATGGTGGCGTTATTAATAATACCATAAATAAGTTTAAATTAATTCCTAAAAAAGAAAGACCGAAATGGAATGGAATATACAAACCTCAATATACGGATTATGTAGATATTCAAGAAAAGGCACAAAAATATAAACTTTCAGTTTACGGATTATTAAACGGAAAACTGTATTCTTTGACATATAAAAATAACAAATTCTTTTTGGATAAAGAAAAGAAACCAAAAGATGTGATAGCATAAGTAATTTTGCTGAAATTCAACAAGTCAAATTATTTATATTTTTGCTAAATTTTTAAAATTTACCATGAACAATTATAATTTCAACTACTATATATACCGAATGAATTTTTTAATTTGATTTAGTGTTTAATAATTTTTTTAATACAATTTTATTTTTGCCTTCCCAAATCAAAGCATTTTTTAGAACTTCACTAAAACGCTCTACTGGAATAATTTTTATTTTTTCAAGCTGTTCTTTAGATAATACCAAATCATTGTAATTCTTTTTTGGAACTATAACTTGTTTTAAACCTGCTTCTATTGCAGCTTCTACTTTTGCAGTAACTCCACCAATTGGAAGGACTTCTCCACGAATTGATAAAGAACCTGTCATTGCTGTATCCTGTCTTACTGGAATATCTTTTAAAGCTGAAACTATTGCTGTGGCAACTGCTATTGATGCAGAGTCTCCTTCAACACCGGAATGGGTTTGAATAAACTGAATAAATATATCATGTTTTTCTTTTATATCTTCATTAAATACTTTCAAAATTATAGCTGAAACGTTTTTTACTGCTTCTTTTGCTATGTCCCCTAACTGGCCTGTTGCTATAAATTCTGCTTTTTCTCCGCCTTTTGTTACTTCAGATTCAATTGGCAAGACTAAGCCTGATAAAGCAGCGCCTGAACCAATAACAGCTAAACCGTTGACACGACCTATACGAGACCCTGATGTTATTATTACTTCGTATTTCTTTTTATTTTCAATATATTTGTCTGCTAATTGTTGTTCTAATGGTCTTGCATATTGTCTTGCTTTTATTATATGTTCTCTTTCTACTAATTTTGAATTTGATTCTAAGGCTAAATCACCTGCTGCACGAATGAGTCCTCCTAGTTCACGCAGACGGACTGTAAGTTTTCCTGATGTTCCTGCCATTTTTCTTGCTTCTTTAATAATTTCATCTACTGCTTCTTTTTTGAAATGAGGAATTTTTTTATCTTTTACTACTTCCTGAGCAACGAATTGGACTAATTTATTCCTATTTTCTACGTTATCATCCATAGTTTCATTCATGTAAACTTCATAACCATAACCACGAATTCTTGATCTTAGTGCGGGGTGCATTTTTTCTAGTATTTCCAGGTTTCCTGCTGCAACTAAAATAAAATCAGTTGGAACTGCTTCTGTACTTACCATAGAACCTGAAGATCTTTCTGACTGGCCTGTAATTTTATATTTTTTTTCCTGTAATGCTGACAATAATTCCTGCTGGGAATGATAATCTAATAATCCAATTTCATCAATGAAAAGAACCCCTGAATTTGCTTTTTGAAGCATTCCTGCAACAACACGTTCATGTGCTGGTGTTCCTAAACCGCCTGAATTTTTTACTAATATCTTATTTGCGAATAAATTTCCTGATTCTGTTGTAAGATTATATAAATAACCATCATATTGTATTTTTTCTATTTTCTTTACTCTTTCTGTTTTTAGTTTAAATGGCAATTCTTCTGGCATTTTATTATTTGAAGAGTTCTAGTTTTTAAATTTAGTGGTTGGATTTTTTAATATATTTTTGGTATTGTTGTTTATTTATACTATTCCATATATCTAAAAAGAAGAGTTTATATTGCCCTGCTATTTTTTTAGAAGTTATTTCTACAGCAGTTGGTCTTTCTTCCCATACCCAATTAATAATTTTATTGTCTGTTATGATTAAACCAAAAGGAATATTAATATTTGAAAATTTGTATTTTATTCCTTTAATATGTGAATAATTTTTAATAAATTCTTTTTTTATGGAACTGTGAACAATTAATCTGTCGTCTAATTTCTTTTCTGACAATCTAATGTGGATATTTCTTAGAAATCTTGAGGCTAATTGAGAATTAATATATTCTTCTTTAAATGCAAATACATAATAATAACTATTTTTAGTTAAATTTTCTATAATATTATTGAACATTGACTTAATTGATTCGTAGCCTTCGTAGATTGTTGCTGTTTGCTTATCTTTTGAAAATTTTTGTTTTTGTTTTAGAATTGGCAAGATTTCTATAAATTTTCTTTCTTTTTCTTTTATTATATTTAATATATACTTAGGATCCTGTGCCTGAAAATGTTTTGTTTTTGATATTATAATAAAACTTACTAATCCTTTGTCTATTAATTTTTCTAAAGTTTGATATATTTTCGGGTGTTGGATTCTTGTTTTTGTTGCTACTGGTCCTACTGTTGTTTGTCCTAACTCTAATAATGCCAGATATACTTTTATTTCTCTTTCTGATAATCCAATGCTTTTTAGTATATCTTCCATGAGATTTATAATTTAGATAGATATATAAGTATTACTGCCAAAAGGGGTAAATTAACTTAATATAATTTTCTATATTTTTTTAAATTATGACAAACAAGAAAAATGAACTTTCTGAGCTTGAAAAAAAATTAAAAGATATTAAAATTAGATTTTTAGAAATATTAAAGCCTGACCCTATAACAAAATATGAAAAATATTTAGGAAACGAGTTAGATTATAGAAAAATTGAAGATTATACTAAACCTATTTCGAATTTAGTTAAACAATATTTATTACTAACTACAAGACAACTTATTGATAGAAGAGATAATTTTGATTATGAGACCCATGCTTTAGCACATTTGGTACTTAGTGTATATTATGGGAGTTTAAAATTTTCGTTTGCGTCAAGAATGCATCATTTGGAAAGAGCAATTGGAGCTTATGAAGTTTCAGATTTGGGTAAAAATGAATGAAAGATTAGAATCAATATTAAGATATGAAGAAATTGGTGTATTAAAACCATATTATATTGAACTTCATGATTATTTAGAAGATAATTCATTTTGTAATCCTGAGAGAGAATTTTGCAGCCTTATTGAACAAAAATTTAATATTGGAAAAGTTGTAAGAAATGTAATGGGATTAAATGTTGATATTCCTGTTCATTTAAGATATGGTATTGGGATAAATAAAGATTTAACAAGAGAATTTGTTGATATAATCCATGATTTAAGTTACCCTAGAAATTCAGATCCTATAGATTTTCATCCTCAACTTATTAATTTATTACCAAATATTTTTAGACCTACGATAACAAAGACAACTATAGGTTCTGAGGTAGTTAGGATAATTTATGGAATTTCTTATAATGAATGTGAAGATGAGAAAGATGATGAAAAATACGATTGGATTGAAAGAGAATATGCAAAAGAGGATTCAGCAAAAATTAAAAAAGATGTTTTAGATCTTCTTATGAAAACACCTTTTTATGTCGGGGATGTTTTGTTATTATAGCTGAATGTATGGTTTTCTCATTTTTTCGATTATTGTGGCATGCCCTTCATAACCTTTGAACTCTGTTCTCAATGTTCTTGCTATTTCTTCTGGTGTTCCCATGCGAAAGAAATCTATGTCTCCAACGTTATAAGTATTTCTGTTATTACATTTAGGGTCTATAATATAAAAGTATGATATACCAACACCAAAAACATTTTGATTTTGCAACATATACACAGGATTTATTGTTATATTATCTCCCCTACGACAACCTCTCTGTACTTTATGTATTGTTTCATCAAATTTATGAACTTCATGAATAACTCCTAATTTTAGCGGATGACTCTTCCTTCCCATTCTTGATGTAAATAGAACAAGTTCTCCCAAATCTACTCTAACTATTCTTCTATTAACATCTGTTGTTTTTTCAGTAAAAACTAAGTCTATCATGAAACCTACATAATAAAAAGATTTAAAAGTTTATTCTTATGAAAAACTGGTTCTTTATTTATTTTATATTCTGGCAAGTAAATTTCATAGACTTGGATTTCTGATTTTGATTTGTTATTAAATGACATAACTTATTTCTTATTAATTTAAAAATAAAAACATTTCTATTGCTATTCTTAAATTTATTCAGGTAATCATAAAAAATAAGAAAATAAAAATCAATCTTCTAATTCTTCGTATTCCTCACCTAAATCTTCTTCCCCGAATTCTTCTTCATCTTCAAATTCCATTATACTTACTTCCTTTAAGGAAATCCCTAATCTTTTTAATTCTTGTTTGGCTTCTTCTTCTGTTTTAATAGTTTTATTTAGAAAGTCTAAATCATAAAGTGTACCATGGCAATCCCAACCTGCAGATTTTAATTTTTTTACAATATCTGCAACTTTATCAAGATGTTTTTTCAGATAATTGCCTTGTTCCTTCAACATTTCAGGATAAATTTCTTCTTCTCCTTCAATATCCATATCCCAAGCAGGTTTTCTATATAACCAAACATTTACGTTTATCATTTTTACCTCCGACATACAAATGTGCATCGCTTGCTTTTGCATTGTATGTTGTTTTAAGAATTGTACAAAGAAGTTTAATAAATATTGGGAGAAAATTTTATTTTTTATGAAAAAATTTCTGGCACTAAATACTGATTTACACTATCATTATATATTGCGTGAAAATTTTCATAGTTTTCTATTATTTCTAAAGAGGTTTCTGATAAATTTAACAGATTTAATATTGATTTAAGTCCGTATCCTAATTCCAACATTTCTTTTATTCTTTGTCTTTTTATCTCTGAAAATTCATTCATTGTATTTGCTAGTTTTTCTTTTTTATATCTACAATAATTCATTTTTGTCAAAGTCATGAAATTTGTTACATTGTCAAATTCTATTGATATTAACAATCTGTAAATTTTGGTTGGTTCTCCTCCCCTATTTACCTTTTTGTGTTCGTTAATATTAATTGTCCCTGTTTTAATTCCTTTATTGTTCAAATAATTTGCCATTTGCGATAAAAACCTTATTCTATTTTCTGCAAATTTTTCTGTTCCGGTTATCCCAAAAGATAAACTATCTAAATTTTTTTTGTTTATATGTACTTTTGGTATTCCTATTTCAGCCCCAAACAATGAACCATAAAATTCATCTTCAATTTTCTCAGTTTTAATCCAATTTGGTATTAACATCGATGTAAATGATTTATCCCCAATAGGCGCGCCTAAAGCCATGAAAAACCTTATTATATTCCTATTTGTGTTCTGATAGCACCAGGAATGACCATATTCTCCACCTTCAATTATTCTAAAATTTTCTTCTATTTCTTCTCCAAATAATTTTTTAAGATCTTCTCCAAATTCTTTTACTGCTTCTAATTCTGAACTTGAAATAAAAATTGCATTTAAATTTCCAAATATGCCACCATCTCCAAATGTTGCTCCAAATATTTTAGTTATTAAATTTATATTTGGATTATCTGAATTTAATGGCAGCAAGCCTTTTTCTTTTAACCAATTAACAGTTCTTACTGGTTGAGGAATTGCATTTCCATGATGCCAATATCTTGTCCTATGGATTGGCTCGTTCATTAATTTTGATAATTTTTTATAACCTAAGTTTGGATTTTCATTTTTTAATTTTAAATATTTAATATAATCTTCTGATAATTTTATATTTTTCTCTGGATAAGTATTAATTATATCTTGTTCTAAAATTATTTGTTCCATTTAAATTACTTAGAAATTTTTCTTTATAAATCCTGTGTGGATGGTTGTCCAGTGCGTCCATTGTGTCCAGTGCCTTAATACTTTGTATAAGTACAACATTTTATATTTATAGATTGGGCATTGGACATTAGAAATATTTTTACAATTTTAGAAAATTATTCAATGGTAATCAGTTTGTGCCAGAATTTAATTTTATCTGCCCTAAGATATTTTATTTTATTAAATAAATTCTTTGTTGCAACTTTATGCTCTGGTGTTATGATTAATTCTTTTCCTGTTTCTGTTGTTAATTTAATCAATTTTCCCTCTTTAGGATAACGATTTACTGATAATACTTGAGAATTTATTATTACATTTTCTTTTTCAGCAACAATCGATACTTCTCCTTTATCGATAAATGTTGCTTCATATCCTTCTTTGTTTTTAATAATATTTTGCTTATCTTTTAAAATTTTATTTATGACATCAGAAATATTTTTTTCTTGAAAAGAAAATTGTTTATTGTTTGAATAATTGTTTTCCTCAATAAATGTAATTGTGTTACTACTGTCTAGTGACTGCAAAGGATCGTGAAGACAATCTCCGAGAAGAGCGCCAGCATGTGCACCAGTTGCATCTATAAATGGTGCAATTTTCTGTTCTGAACTATCAACTAATAATTTTGGAACTTTTATTTTGTTTGTTGACATTCTTCTATTTAAATTCATAAATATAACAAAAATTCCTAGAAAAATCATTGAACCTATTAGAGAAGCTGCTGCTAAAATATCTCCGTATTGTTTTCTAACCCACCAAGGAGTTATAATTGCAATTCCTACTAATATAAAGAAGATTATATTTTGATTTTTAAATGAATCTGCATTTTTCATTTTTATTTTATTAACTAATTCTTTTCCTTTACCTTTTGGCATTATTCTGATTAATGGATTATTTTCATCCTGATCATTTGGCAAGCACAAAATATCTGAAAGTTTAGTTGCTGGAAGCAATTCTGCCAATGCCTGACCTATTAGACTTTTGCCTGTTCCAGGCTCACCAATTAAAAGCACGTGGCGACGCTGTAAAGCAGCTTTTTTCATTATTTTTAATCCTTCTTCCTGTCCAATAATCTGATCTGCAATTTTTTCAGGAACTTTTATCTGAGAAGTATCTAAGTATTGTAAGTCGTTTGCTGTGGAATTCACGGAAGTTGAAGTTTTTCCTTTAGAAGTGTTTTGTTCTAATTTAATTTTATTTCCTGATTTTGAAACCATTCTTCTATTTAGAAATTTAGAGTTTAAAAATCTTTAGGCTAAATATTGACCCATTGCGCTTTCCGACAGACGATTTATATGATCTCTTCTTCAGCTACAACTATAAAGTCACCCATTGCTACTACAGCAGTATAAGGCAATAATACTTCGCCTTGCTTTGTTCTTTCCAAATCCAAGCCTTCACAGTAACCTGTGGGGTTTTTTAATGAAACCTGAAGTATTTCTCCAGTTTTTATATCGAAAACTAAGTTATTTACTTCACCAAATACTTTTCCGCTTTTAGATACGACTTTTTTACCAACAATTTGTTTAGAATATCTTTTTTCTTCATCCATGTTTATCTTAATGGTAATGTAGATTACTTATTTATAAATATTTGTGTTTTAAAATTATATTATTGTTAAATAGTAACTACTTATACTTTTTATTTAATCTACCTTGTTTTCTCTTTTTTCCTATTTCAAAAGCTGATGCACATTCCTTGCTGCAAAAATGATAGTGTTTTCCTTCGATTTCTTCTTCTATTATATCTTTATCTACTAATTCTATGCTACATTCTGCACATACAGCTAATTTGTCTCCATGTTCATAACCTTCCATAAATCCTTCCTCAACTTCTGTAATTTCATCATTTTCTTCTAATTCTTCTAATCCTTCTTTATCATAAATATCAGGTTCGTGATTTCCTTCTTCAAAGTCAGGATCCTGGTCTAAAGGTTTTTTTGCCATATTGTTATTTAGATTTTAAGTTTTATATTATTTTCGGTCATAATTATCGCATTATCGACTTGTCGGATTCTGCAATAGTCTATCTCTTGCCTATTACTTTTTTTCCATTCATATATTTAACTAAGACTTTAGGAACTTTAACTGAACCATCTTTTTGCTGGTAATTCTCAATAATTGCAACTAATGCCCTTGTTGTTGCTACAACTGTACTGTTTAATGTATGCAGGTATTCATTCCCCTTATTTGTATTATATTTCATATTTAATCTTACAGATTGATAAGAAGTGCAGTTACTGCAACTTACAACTTCTCTAAAATTATCCTGAACAGGATAGAAAACTTCTAAATCATATTTTTTAGCTGCTACTATACCTATATCCCCTGTGCAGACATTAACCTGCCTGAAATATAATCCTAGGCTTTTAAAGAATTCTATTGCATTTTTGATTAATTCTTCATGAAATTTCCATGAATCTTCTTGTTTGCATAAAATTACTTGTTCAACTTTGTTAAATTGATGAACCCTAAATATTCCTTTTTGGTCTTTTCCATGTGCTCCTGCTTCTTTTCTAAAATTTGTGCTTAATCCTACAAACTTCATTGGTAAAAGACTTTTATCTATTACTTCATTCATGTACATTGCGGTTATTGGATGTTCAGAGGTTGCAATCTGGTATAGATCTTCGTTTTCAACTTTATATAACATTTCTTCGAAATCATTTAAAGATGTAACTCCTTCGTAAGCTTTCCTGTTGATCATATGAGGGGGATTAATAAATTCATATTTTTTCTTTAGCATGAAATCAATTGCATATCTTATTATAGCTTGTTCTAAAAGTGCCAAATCTCCTTTTAGAAAATACCATCTTGCTCCTGAAATTTTTGCAGCTCTTTCCAAGTCGGCCCAGTTATTTTTTTCTATAATATCTACGTGGCTTTGTAAATTAAATTTAAATTTTGGTTTTTTCCCAAATAACTTAACAGTTTTATTTTCTGAATCGTCTTTGCCAAATGGAACTGAATCATGTAATAGGTTTGGCAAGTTCATTAATTTTAGATTTAGTTCTTTTCTTAGGTTTTCCAGATTTTCTTCATTTTGTTTTATTTCATCTGGGAGTAATTTTGCTTTCTTTACTAATTGAGAGATATCTTTTTTTTCTTTGCTTAATTTTGTTATTTCTAATGTTAGTTCATTTCTTTCTCTTCTAAGATTATCATTTTTTCCTTTTAGTTCTCTCCAATTCTTGTCTAGTTCAAGAATTTTATCTATTATTGAAGAATCATAAGTTTGTCTTTTATGTAAATTATCTTTTACAAAATTCTTATTTTCTCTTATAAAATTTATATCTAGCATGAATAATTTAAGATTCTAATTGCTTTATTAATTTTTGTTTATTTTGTTAAATTTGAATTATTGTTATAACTCATAAAATTAATAAATATCTTAAAAAATAGTTAAATATAAAAGATTGTATATTCTACAAAAATTGTTAAAGGCGAATTGCAAAGCAGTAAAGTTTACGAAGATAATAAATTTTTAGCATTTATGAATATTCAACTTGTGAATAAATGACATGTTTTAATTATCCCAAAAAAGCATTATGAACTTGTTTCTGACATGGATAAAAAATCTCTTGGTGAAATTAGGATAATAGTTGAAAGAATTAATTCTGCAATAAGAAAATCCAAAATAAAATGTCAAGGGATTAATTTCTTTCTAGCTGATGAGGAAGCTGCTGGTCAAGAAGTTTTTCATGTTCATCTGCATGTTATTCCAAGATTCAAGAATGATGATTTTGGGTTTAAATTTCCAAAGAATTATAAAAATAAACCAGAAATAAAAGAAATTGAAGAAGCTGCCAGAAAAATTAAAGTTTTTATATGATTATTAACTGATTTCCTAAAATTGAATAATATTTATTTTACAAATATGGATATTGAAGAATTCTGGATTTTAACCAACTATAGTACCTAAAATAATATAAACAACACTGAACTAAAAAATATATGACAATAAAGCGAGCGATCAAGAAATTAACAATAGTTACTTTATTGCTTGGAACATTAGCAAATTGTGCACAGACTGGAAAAATAAGCAAGGATGATTCTAAAGTTTTGGGAAAAGATGGAATAAGAAGCGTAGAAGTAATAAGAGAAAATAGGAAATTATCACAATTTGAAGTAAATCAACAACTTGACAATGCTATAGAATTAATAAATATTGCTGCAAGATTTTTACCCCAGCTTAATGATGTGAGAGCTTATCTTATAGATCAAGATATAGAACGATATAAAAAACAAGCAAGAGAACCTTTAGAAAAAGCAGAAAATATTTTATCAGGTTTAAATAGAAGAGGTTATGACTTCGCTTGGCTTAAGAGAGATATTGAAGGAGTTAGAAAAGAAATTGATGAATATTAAGAAAGATTTGAAATACAACTTGGCCTTTTTTATTGCATTTAACACATTATCAATAGATTTTTACAAAAAGTGTTATGGATTTATCATTTGATAAAAGATAAAATCCGTGAATATTTTATTCTTTCAAAACCTCTTTATAAAATTAATATACAGTAAAAACATTAAATTTTTATTTTAACATCTTTGTAGTAGTTATAAATATATAAACTTTAAAATATAGGTTAGTAAGAAAAGCTTTAAATATTAGTTTTTCTACCCTTATTATAGAAAAGAGGAAAAAGGGTGTATATTTTTAGGGGGAGTTAGAAATTGGTTGTTAAAAAAGCAGATACAGATATATTTGAGGTGTTTTTTAGAAGAAAGCCTGCAATGATACTTGTGGCTCTAAGAAAAAATCAGAGAAATAGATATGGTTCAGTATTGGCAAAGGAAGTTGACTGTACTTATTCTCATGCTGTGAAAATTTTACAGGAAATGGAAAAGGCTAAATTGGTTACTTTTGAAAAACATGGAAGAATTAAAACTATTGCTTTAACTGATTCTGGAAATAAAATAGCTGAATTTATTGAAAAGATAGAAGAAAATCTGAGATAAATCTTTTTATTTCTTTTTTAATTAATTTTATTAACTTCTTGATTTTATTTATTTTATGATTAAATTTGCTGAAACAATAATTATAGGTGGTGGCATTTCCGGATTATCTTGTGCAAGAAAATTAAAGGATAATGAAAAAGAATTTTTATTAATTACTGAAAATATTGGTGGTAGAATTATTTCATCATCAGATGGAAAAATAAATTATGGTGCTTATTTTGTTGGTTCTGATTATGGTTATGTAAAAAATTTTGTTAAAATTGGAAGGAGGATTAGTATTTTTGATATTAAATTTCATAATAAAAAAAATTCTTATTTTATTTTTAGTTGTATAAAATATTTATTACAAGTAATAAAATTTATTTCTATTTTAATTAAATTTAGATTTCATTATAATAATATGAAGAAAAAATGCGAAACAATGTCTCAAAAAGAAGCAATTGAATCTGACAAATATTTATTTGAACTGTATAATAAAAAAGCTGATAAGTTTATTAAAGATAATGGTGTTTTTGATTTTGTTGATAAATATCTTGGAGAAGCTTTTTATGCATTGTCTTTTTCAAAAATTAATGAAGTTTATTCTTTTGAATTTTTAAGATGGATGCAATATTTTATTTTTTCAATTTATGAGTTTATATTCCTTAAAGATAGGATCATTAATGGATTTAAGAAGAAAATAGTTTTTGATTCTGCTGTTTCTATAAAACAGGATAAATTATTTTATAATATAAAAACATTAAATGGAAAGAATTATCTTGCAAAGAATGTTGTTGTTGCTACTTCTCCAAATATTTCAAAAAATTTACTTAACTTAAAGAAAATTAAAAAACCTACTAATTGTTATATGTACCACGTTAATGGTAACATTGTTGATAATTTTCATGATGTTGATTTTGAATTATTCCATGAAGGTTATGAACTTTTTAATCTTGCATACCAAAATGATGGAAGTTATTTATTTTATTCAAATCATCCAAATATTAACTTTTATAAATATTTCAAAAAATATAAGATTTTAGCTAAAAAATACTGGAATCCTGCTTTTAATATAAGAGGTAATGAATTATTAGACTGTGAAATAAAAAATAATCTTTATTTAATTGGTGATCATAATATTGGCGGATTGGAAGATTCTTTTATAACTGGAGTTTATGCTGCTAATAGAATAATTAATCTAAAATCTTAAATACTTTAAAATCATTTTATTATAATGGAAATAAAAAATTTTGAACCGAGAACTTATCAATTAAGCATTGTAAAAACTTGTAAAGAAAAAAATACTTTAGTTTGTTTACCTACTGGAACAGGAAAAACAAAGATTGGAATATTATTATCTATTGAACGGTTGAATAGTTATGAGAAATCACAAGTCCTAGTTCTTACTCCAACTAAACCTTTAGCTGCACAAATATGCAAAGAATTTAAAGATAATACAACAATAGATGAAGATAGAATTATTTTGCTTACTGGTTCTATAATTCCTGAAAAAAGAATGAAATTTTATAATGATGCTACTGTAATTGTTGCAACACCGCAAACAATAAATGAAGATTTGATTAATAATCGTTGTACACTTAGTGAATATTCATTATTAATGGTTGATGAATGTCATAGGTCTAAAGAAAACTATGCAAATACGAAAGTTTCTAAGTTTTATTCTGAACAATCAAAATTTCCAAGAATACTTGCTTTAACTGCGTCTCCAAGCAGCTCAAAAGATTCTATAGATTTAATCTGCAAAAATCTAAGTATTGAATCAATTGAAATAAGAACTGAGAATGATGAAGATTTAAAAGAATTTATACAAAAAAAAGATGTTGAAAAAATATTTGTAGACTTTCCTGAAGATTTTAAAGCAATTCATGATTTAATTAAACAAGAATATAAATTAAGACTTGAAGGGGTAAAAAGTTTTGGAATACACAAACCAATTTCAGTTATAAATAAAACAGATTTGTTAATGCTGCAAAAAAGACTGCAAGGAGAAATAAGGAATGGAAACAAGTCTGCTTTTTATGGAATTTCTTTGGTTTCCCAATTATTAAAATTGGATTATTGTCTTAATTTACTGGAAACACAAACGCCAAATGCAATGCACAATTTTTTAACTGGGTTGAAAAATGATGAATCAAAAGCTGCTAAGTCAATATTAGCAAGTGAAAATGTTAAAGAAGCAATTGAATTATCATATAAATTAATTGATAAAAAAACAAAACATCCAAAATTAAACAAACTTCTTGAAATTTTAAAAAAAGAAATGAAAATTAATTCTAATTATAAATCAATTGTGTTTGCAAATTTTAGAAATACTGTTGTTGAAATTGTTGATGAATTAAATAAATCCGGAATAAGTGCAATTAAATTTGTAGGCCAGGCAGATAGACAAGATAAAGGATTAAAACAGAAAGAACAAATAGAAATAATTGAAAATTTTAAAAATGGAAAGTTTAATGTGCTTGTAGCTTCTTCTGTTGGTGAAGAAGGATTAGATATTCCAGAAGTTAATTCTGTTATATTTTATGAATCAATTGGTTCTGAATTGAGGAAGATACAACGAAGCGGCAGAACTGGAAGAACCAAGCCTGGAAAAATAATATTTTTAATGACTAATGATACGAGAGATATTGGATATCATTATAGTAGCCTAAAAAAGGAACAAAAAATGAAAAATTTATTAAATAAAATGAAAAATGAAAAAACAATTTTAGACTATGCCGAAGATAATAATTGATCACAGGGAGCCGAAATCGCTATTGCGACAAATTGAAAAGCGAGGTATTGAGACTGAAGTAAAACAATTAGCTACAGATTTTATAATTGAAACAAAAACATTAAATGGAAAAATATTAAATGTTGGCATTGAAAGAAAAACACAATTGGATTTTTTAAATTCTATAATTGACAAAAGAATATTAAACCAAATTTCTTTTTTAAAGGAAAATTTTGATTCTTCATTGTTAATAATAGAAGGCAATCAAAATATTTATTCGTTAAGAAATTTTCACCCAAATTCTATCAGGGGAATGCTCGCAACAATAGCAATTGATTTCCAAATACCAATAATTCATTCTCTTGGCCAAGGCGATACTGCTGCAATTCTTGAAATAATTGCCAATAGACTAGAAAAATCCAGAAATCCATTAAATTATGTTGTTAAGAAAAAACATTTAAGCTTAAGCGAAATGCAGGAATTTTTAATTGAAAGTTTGCCTGGAATTGGACCAACAATATCAAAAGATTTGCTTAAGGAATTTAAGAATATTAAAAATATTGTTAATGCTTCTGAAAATGATTTAATGAAAATTGATAAACTTGGAAAAATAAAGGCTAAACTTATTAAAGAAGTTTTAGAAAAAGATTATAATTAAAAATTAGATGCTTTGGATAATTCTATTTTATCCTCAAGATTTAAGTTTTCTAAAATAACTTCCAGAATTTCTTTTCTTTCATGCGTAAATAAACCAAACCTACATTCTTTTGCATGTTTCTCTAATAATGGAATGATTCCTTTATAAATCTCATTACAAAGATCTGGAGTTATGTTTGTACTTATACCTGCTTTTTCGAATGATTTTCTATCTGGGTATTTTGTTAAAAAACTGTATATTCCACCAGAATTATAAAAATCCAATAATTCATTAAGAAAAAATTTGATTTGGTATTCTTCCATTAAAAATAATATATTCAAGATTCATATTAATAAATATTGTTATTCTAGACTATACTCTTCCAATATTTCATATCTTGGACCTTCCCTCATGGTTTTGCTTTTGAATAAGGCAAATTTCTTAATTTTAAAGTTTAAATCTTCTATTTTTATTTCTTCGAATTGTTTTAAAAATTCTTTTTTATTTTTAATTAATTTTATTCTTCCTAATGTTAAATGGGCTGCGAAACTCATAGACTCATTTGACAAGTCAATTGTTGATTCATCAATTTTTCTTTGTAGTTCAAATAATTTTTCTTCTTTTTTTATTCCAACCCACATAATTCTTGGATTGTTAACGTCTGGGAATATTCCCATAGGTAATAATGTCAAATTAAATTTTTGATTTTTAATATTTGATAATCTTTCTTTTAATAATGAAAGTTTATTTTCTTCCATTTCTCCAAGAAATTTTAATGTTAAATGCAAATTCTTTTTAAAAACCCAATTAATCTTTGCTAATTTATTATTTTTTATTTTATTTTGTATTTCGTAAAGATAATTTTTTATTTCTTCTGGTAAATCGATTCCTATAAAAAGCTTCATAATAATTTATAAGTATATTATTATAAAAATCTTTGGAATCTTATTTAAAAAATAAAGAGTATAATACCTCTCCTGTTGATGCAAACATTAATGCTTGATAGAATGCAAGTTTTATTCCATAATTTTCTTGAGATATGTTACTTGTACTGGGATTTTCATTTCTCCTATAATAATAGTTTATAATTCCATATATTGGAATCCAATCTGATAATTTTTTATTTACAATTTCTTCTAAATTATTTTTCGTCATAAAATAACGAGCGACTAAAAACTTTTAAAGTTAACCAAACATAGATTCGAATGAATTATCTTCCTGGTCTGTTTGCGAAACTTTACTTACTGCCTTGATAAAATCATCGCTGCTTATCTGAAACCTATTTTCCCTTAATGCGAAATACCCTGCTTCTGTGCAAACTGCTTTTAAATCTGCCCCACTCATTCCTTCTGTTTGTTCTGCAACATGACTAAAATCAATATTATCTAAACTCATAGATTTTGAATGTATTGATAAAATGTTTTTTCTACTTTCCTTATCTGGCAAGGATATTTCTATTAATCTATCAAACCTTCCTGGCCTTAATATTGCTTCATCAATAATATCTATGCGATTAGTTGCTGCTATAACTTTCACATTATCCAAAGATTTGAAGCCATCCATTTCAGTTAATAACTGCATGAATGTTCTCTGTACTTCCCTTTCTCCGCCTGTTCCTATGTCTAACCTGTCTGCTGCCAGTGCATCAATTTCATCTATAAAAATAATTGAAGGTGCTTTTTCTCTTGCGATTCTGAAAATATCCTTAACAAGTTTGGCACCTTCTCCTATGAACTTTTGTACTAATTCTGAAGCTACAATTTCTATAAAAGTACTATTTGTACTAGTTGCAACTGCCTTTGCCAACATAGTCTTGCCTGTGCCTGGAGGACCATATAACAAAACGCCATTTGGCGGATCTATTCCTATTTTTTCAAATAATTCTGGTTTTAATAATGGGAGTTCAATTACTTCTTTTAACTCCTGTATTTGTTTATTTAAACCCCCTAATGACTGCCAAGAGGTATTTGGCCTTTCTACTATGATAAAATCTTCTATATCAAAATTCCCAAGCTTGTCTAGTTTTTGTACTATAGTTAAAGACCTTTGCTCAACTAATACAGAATCCCCAATACTTAAATCCAAATTTCCTGAAACATTTACATAAAAATAACTTCCATTTGGAATACGAATAACTGCTTTTCCTTTAAAAACACGCCTTATTTCACAAACTAACAAAGGTAGTTCTTTAAATTTATTTAATTCTGCTTTAAGATAACTAACACTGTTCTTAAGCAGCTGATTTTCTTCATTTATCGAGCTTGGTTCTACTCTTAGATAGGGTTCTTTAGTCTGTTTTTTTTCATTAACTAGAATACTCATACTAAAAAATAAGATAGAATAATTAATAAAATTTACTAATTTTTGGAAATTTATACAAGTTACTAATTTAAAGGTTAAAATCTCTTTTTAATATATGGATGATAATAAATTAATGAAATTCAGCTTTATTCTTGCTTTGTTAGGCATTGCAGGAATATTTATTTTAGCAGATAAGATTGATTTAAAAAATTCAGACATAAATGGAATAAATGATAAAATAATTGAGAAAAATATCAAAATTAAGGGGTATGTTGAGATTGTTAAAAGCAATAGTGTTGTGCAGATTGTTACTATAAAAGATGACACAGGAGTAATTGATGTTATTCTTTATGGCAAAGCCAGGATTGTTAAGGGAAGCTTAATCGAGGTTAATGGGAGGGTTTCTAAATATGAAAATAAACTACAAGTTAATGCAGATAGTATAAAAGTATTAAGCTAAAATACATTTTAGACAATATAATCTGAAGAAATAGAAATAAAACACACAAAACTATTTAAATTAGTAAAGCTGAACAAATTGGATTAAAGATGGATCACATAAAAAGAGATGTATCGAGAATGGTTGAAGAACAAGCCAAAACAGAAGACAATCCGTTTAGTAAAGTAATTCCTGCATTAATGAAAAAAGGATTAGAAAATATTAATCTTTCAATGTTTAGTGAAGATAAAAAAAGAGAACTTCTAAATGCTGCAGCTGAAGAATATTTTAAAAGAAACCAGATTGGCGATGCAATGAAAGTATTTAAAATGACTGGCAATAGAATTAGATTAACTGCAATTGGTGATGAACATGCAAGATTGGGCTTATTTTCTTATGCAATTGAAGCATATAAATTAGCAGATGAAAGGGATAAGTTAATGCGTGTTGGTGAGAGATGTTTAGAAGAGGGACATATAGCTGAATCAATTGCAGCTTTTAAAATTGTTGGCAATCAGGATAAATTAAATGCTGTTGGTGACTATTGTTTACAAAAGGGAAAAATTGAATTTGCTATTGAAGTTTTTAGTGCTTTAGATAATAAAGCTAAATTAATTAAACTTGGAGATCATTGCTTTGGAGAGAAACAATATCCTTTATCTGCTAAAGCTTATGAATTAGCTGGAGAAAAAACAAAATTAAATACTGTAGCTGAAGAATTTATGAGGATTGGACTGCTTGCTAATGCATTGAGGTCTTTTGAAGCTGCTGACAACCAGATGATGGTTCAATTCATAAGAGAAAACTTTGGTGACAGGGACTTGGCATCGAAAGTGTATGTTTGATATCGGATGACTCTATGGATGATTTTAATTTAATTCTTAAAGATTTAATTTCAAGAGATTTAGATAGTTTAAATGTCAGTTCGCTTACTGATAATATGAAACTGGAATTTGAGAAAACTGCTGAAACTTATATTAAAAATAAAAATTATTTAGATGCAATAAAAGTATTTGTTATTACTGGAAACAAGAATAGGTTGATATTGACTGGAAACATGTGTCTGAATGAAAATAGGCATTATGAGGCTTTTTATGCTTTTTATTATTCTGAATCTAAAAACGAACTAAATAAGATTGGAGAGAGGTTATTACAAATTCCTGATGTCAAAACTGCATTAAAGGCTTTTAAGAAAGCTGAGAATTCTGAAATGACTAGCTTTATTGAAGCTAATTTGATTTAAGAAAATCTTTGAAATTATAATTTTTTTGCTATAATAATTAACTGTTTAAAATTGAATTCATTTTTTTGATTCTTTCCACATTTTGTTGAAATATTTTATATAAGAATCTGCTACTGTTTTATCCTGTATCAATATTAATGTTGGTTCATCGTTCCATACTATTATTGCAACTTTATCTTTTTGTATGTGTGTTTCTGTTAATGGCTCAAATTCTTTATCAAAATATTTTATTAAAGTTTTATTATTTTTTATTTTTTCTCCAAAACTTTTTATTGTATTATTGAATATCATTTTTACTTTAATATTCTTATCTATTCTTTTTATTGTATAATTTTTCCAGAATATTTCCCCCATTATTTTTATTGATTTTTCAGGAGCTCCAAATACTACATAATCTCCTTCTTCTAATGTGGATTCATAGAATGATTTTATTCCTTTAATTCCTCTATATATTGCTGCTGAACTTTTTTCCTTCTTTGAGTTTATTGTTTTGTTTATTTCTTCAGAAATCTTTTTTGCTAATATTTTTTTCCCTTCTAGAATTTTTTGTTCTTCTTCAAATAATTGTATTAATGTTTTGGGGTTTGCTGTTTTGAACTTTTTTATTCCACCTTCTATAATATAAGTTACTAGCCCTTTATCTATTAATTTTTCTAGATTATCATAAACTATATTTTTATGAAATTTTGTGTCTTTGATTATTGCACTAGCTTCAGAAATTCCAAATTTTATCAAAGATAAGTATACTATTGATTCATTCTTATTAAATCCCAAATTTATTAAATCTTCAATTTCCATAGTAGTCATAAGTTATGACAACCAATATTTAAATCTTATTATTAAATAAATTATTTAAAATGACGAATAAAAAAAATATTATTGGGGGACTAACTGCATTATTACTAGCAACATATTCAACAATAGCAATGCCATACATAACTATAGACTATTATAATGATAAAAAAGAATATTATACAAAACACCCAGAAATGTGTCATTTAAAAAATACTGCTGCCAAAGAAGCAAGATTTGATGCAAGTGAAGTAGGGACATTTTGGAATGCAGGAAATTATATGTTACTATTAATGGGATATTATTTAATAACAAAAAGAAAATACACTACACAAAATCAAGAAAATAAAAATAAATAGTTTCTAATTTTCAACTATTTTTTATATTTTTACTTGTATTAAATTCTTTTGATTTGTAATTTATATTTTTAATTAGAAATAATTTCCATAATTTTGAAAACTTTTTAGGATACTCATTTTAAATGTAAATCTTTATTTTAATTATGATTTTAGAAATTGGAATAGCAATTATAATTGGGATTATTCTAGGGACTATAACTGGATTAACTCCCGGAATACATATTAATTTAATAGCTGCAATTGTAATGGCTGGCTCTTCAAGATTATTAGAATATTTTCCAGCATTATATATTGGAACAACTTTAATCTCAATGGCTGTTACCCATACTTTTCTTGATATAATTCCAACTACTTTTTTAGGTGCAGCAGATTCTGATAATGCTTTAACACTTTTGCCAAGTCATAGATTATTGATGGAAGGAAGAGGATTGGAATCAATTAAACTTGCTATATTTGGAAGTTTTTTTGGATTAGTTGCAATTATTATATTAACTCCTGTTATAATTGGGCATATTACTGCTGCTTATGAGATAATAAAAGATTATATTCAGTATATTCTCATAGGAATAAGCATAATTATAATAAAGAAGAGTAAAGAACCTAAAATAGCTATTTTGGTATTTATTTTATCTGGTGTATTAGGTGTTGTAGTCTTTTCATTAAAAACTTTAGAACAACCTTTATTTCCTTTATTATCTGGATTATTTGGAATAAGTGCTTTAATACTTGGAATAAAAAATAAAATAAATATTCCAGAACAAATTAAAGACTTAAAATTAAATATTGATAATTTAAAGATATTCACTAATATTATTGTAAGCTGCATTGCTTCATTATTTACAAGCTTTTTACCTGGTTTAACTTCTTCGCATACAACTGCTGTGGCATCTGCGATAAATGAGATTAAAGATGAGAATGATTATATTATTGTTAATAGTGCAATAAATACAATTTCTATGTTTCTAAGTTTAATTGCATTGTATTCAATTGATAAAGCGAGAAGCGGAGTAATTGTTACATTATCCAATATAATGAGTGTAGGGAAATTACAAATTCTTTATTTTACTGCTGTTTGTTTAATTACTGCTTTTATTGCCATATTCCTAACTTTAAAACTTGAAAGAATATTTTCTAAATTTATGCCAAGACTGAACTATAAAAGATTATGTTCTTGTATAATTGGTTTTTTATTAATATTAACTATTTTAATATCTGGAGGGATAGGAATAATTGTGTTAGTAATTTCAACTTGTGTTGGAATATTTTGTTTATTAACAAACATTGAAAGAATACATTTAATGGGAACTTTGATACTACCTGTAATATTATATTTTAGTTTGTGAAATATTTTTCTGAAATTTTGAAATGTTTTTAAGCAAGATTAGTAAATGTCAAAATTATTATAATTAATATGAAATTAATCCAAAAGAATTTTATTTTAATGGCTGGAGTTATAAGCACAGTCTTAGGAACTGCTTTTTTGATACATTCTTTTATTAAGGAAATATACTGGCTTGCTGTTGCATCTGCAGTTTTGATGATTCTTGGTTTAATATTTTTGGCAATAGCTTTTGGTGATTGAAAATGAATGACAAAATAAAAAAGAATTTATTTGATTTGGATTATAATAAGTATTTGCAATATTTTAATACATGTATTATAATAATTTTTATTTATATAATTGGATTATTGGTAGCAATATTTATAAAACAAATTGATATATCAAAAACTAATGAACTTTTATTTTTAACATTTATATCTTTGATATTTTTCCTTGTAATACTTTCAGTTTTACTTAAGCTAAAATATAATTTGAAAAATATAACTGAAGAAATTAAAAAATTAAATCTATGAAAATTTATAATATAGTCAACCAATAAAATAATTAGATTTTTCGAATGTTTGTTGTTGACTAACAGTAAACCGCGTGGAATTTATTATATTAACTAAACCAGCGAGTCAATCCTTCCTGCTTTTCTTTTTCTTTACCAAATAACATTTCAATTCTTTGTTTAGCTAAATCTAAAGTCTGTTTTAAGTATGAAGGCACTGCATATTTTTCAGCCAACATCAAACTTGCATCCAGATATTTTATGATTGACCCATGCGATATTGTAAATAAAATTTTACCACCGCAAGAAATACAATTTCCTTTCAATGGTGGTCTTCTATATTTATCATTGCAACTAACACACCTAAACTGCTGCTGGGAAAATTTTCTTAAATTACCTTTTATATCGCGAATGAAATGACGTTCAATAATCAGTCTTGCAACATCAGAGATATCGATTGCACGAATTTTTTCACTTAATATCATTTGTTTTTCTACTTTCTCCTGCATTGTTGGAATTGTTTTATAACTGCTGCATCTTACTCCTGCATTAAAATTATCTGTATCGTGTGTAAATCCCCAACCAGCATATTGTCCTTCTTTTCCTAATTCCGATTTTAGAGTTTTAATTGGGATTTCATATGCAGGTTTATATTGTAATGAAGCTTCATATAATTCTAAAGGATATTTCCAAACTATATCCATATCAAAAACCATATCATCTACTTCTGTTGGTAAAATCATAGAAGTTAAAACTAATGGCTCGTCCTGTGTTGCTCCACGGTGATCACTTAAAAGTTTTGGTGAAAAATTTAACAATGCATCCATTAATAACATTACTGTTGCTTCATCGCCATCACAACGAAAATTTATAATTTGTTCTCCCCATACAACACTTCTCTCTTCTTTTTTATTCCATTCAACTTCAACGCAATAAGAATTTTTTTCATCTTCTATAATTTCTACATTTTTAATATAATCAATAAATGAATCTCCAAAAGATTTAATTGCAATCAAATGATTATTTACTTTTATTAACTTTTCTCCATATTCTTTTTGTAAAAGATAATTAGCTTTTAACTCTTTTTCAGGATGATACAATGATAATTTAGAAGATAAAATATTAGCGTCTTCCCCTCTAAAAACTAAATGGAATAAACCAAATTTTTTGGGTTTGTGCCCCAATTCAAGATATTTATATAAAACTGTTTTGCCAGGCAATCTTGGAGGAATTTTTACATATCTTCCAATTGCATGAAATCTAGAGATTAGTAAAGCAAAATCGTCAAGCAACGACCTATTAGCTGAATAAAAATGAATAATTAAATCTTCCGGATCAATACTTCCATCACCATCAACATAACCTGAGATGTATTCTGAAACTAAATTATCTTTTAATGAATAAATTATTTGCGGTACTTTTTTATTTTTTGCATTAAATCCAGTACCTAAAATATATTTAAATAAATAATAAACTAAAGAATGAGAAATTGTAATTTTTGTATTATTTTCCTCAAGAGCAGAAATTATATTAAAAACTCTTTTTATTCTATCGTAAGTATCATTTCCCAGAATTGGATGACAAATTCTGAAACTTACTTGTCTTGTAGTTTTATTTTCTCTGCAATGCCCTTCTGCTGTGTAGGTTCCCAATAGCCTGCATAAATCCAAATTTATATTTAAAAACCTATCAAAGCTTTTATTACTAAACCAATATTTTATTTTAGAATTTTCTGGTAAATTTTCATAAGAAATTATGTTTTCTAAAATTAGTTTTTCTATGTGGTTTAAAGGAATTGCTTTATACCACCTATTCAAATTTTGTATAATTGATTTTGATGAATTTATAACTGAAATAATTTTATCTCTTCCATTTATTTTTACCAAATTCTTGAAAAAATCTGTGCAATTAATTATTCTAAATTTATTTTTTATATTTTCAGGTAATTTTTCTATTAATTCTTTGATTAAATCTAATTTTTCTATATTTTTTATTGGAAATTCTAAATAATCCATAACTAATGTTTTGTCACCTACAACTATTTCTTTGGCTTTTTTTGATTTAATTTTATTATTTTCATCTAAGCACATAAAATCGTGAGTTGGTGTCATAGCAAATTCTCTATTTGTGGAAGTTGTAATCTTAACCCATTTTTGGGTTTTTGGTCCTTTGATAAAATATTTTATTTTCTTTTTTACCAATAATTTTGTATTTGGATCTGCACCATAAGTATAATATTCCTGATTTGGATAAACTGCTTTTGTTCCAACCATATCAATTACTTTTGTTTTACATCCTTTTTCTATTAATTCATCAACAAATTTACCAATTTTATTATAATTCAGGCTATTTTCTTTGTCAAAAAATAATAATTTTGTATTAGGATGAACACAGTCTCTCCTCATAATACTGTGAAATAAAGGATTTGCTAACATTGCCTGTGTTTTTGAGAAACCAATAATTCTTCCAACTATTCCTGCTGCTGTGTGAGGAGATAAACCTACAACTAAATGCCCAACTAATTCTTCTTTTTTCTTTAAATTATAGAATCTTGGCATGCCATATAATTTTTCCATTAAATCGTCAATGAAATTTGCAACCCTTGACAAAATGAAATCACAACCTTCATCCAAACTTTCAGGACATGAGGGTAAAACTAAATCCTGGCATCTTAACTCAAGAATTTGTTCGTCATTTGTTAGTTCATTGCCATAGACATCATGAGTGTATCCCAAAGATTTTAATTTTTCTATGTCTGTTCCTATTTCTTTTGGTTTGAAGTGTGTCAAGCTCATTTCGATCATATCGTACCTTGTTGTTCCATCTTTATTTACGTGAATATTGTGGATAGATCTAAGAATTCCTTTTAACAGATGTTCCGGAATATGTTCTTTATTTGAAGTTCCACGAACACCCTTTATTAATTCAGGATAATTATTGGTTCCTAATTTTTTTAAGGCATCCTGAAAATATTCCTGGATTTTAATTTCCTGCTTGGAGAAAGCAATAGAGGATTCGTGTTTACAATTTCCTGTTGTATCAGAACATTCTTTACATATAAATTTCTTAATTGTTTCCTGGCCACATTTATGACAATGAGGATAAACAGTATTTGAATTGCAATTTTTACAAAATAAATTTGAGAAATCTGCTGTTACTTTTCCAGATTCTAATGCTGCCTGAAAGCATCTTAATCTTCCACCTTCTGCACCTACAGGAAATAAGGCATGTGGGGAACCTGTTAATTTTCTCATCTTTGCTTTTTCAGGCCTCCCCATTCTTGAACCAATATATAAACCAGATTTATTTCTTATTTTTACTTCGCTTATTTTATTTATAATATCTAAAATTGGAAGTTCATTAGAAATTTCTTTTTTTATATTTTCTAAATTAAATTCCTGAGAATAGAAACCAAGACTTACCCTCAATGCCAATGCCCAATTTCCTTCAATAACTACATATTCATTATTTGCAAATATGTGCGGACAACCAATTAATTCCAATATTCGTTTTGGTGATTTTAATACTGTTATTGGGAGTATTATCTTGTCATCTTTTACAACTGCATAATTTAACCAGTCTAATAAATCAATAAATTGTTCATGCGAAAGGTCTGCAAAATGAAAAGTATAACGCGGATGCAATGGGATACTATATTCTTTACTTATTGCAATTGCAGCTTCACAACTAATTTTAATTTTATTTGGATTTTTTATTAAATCTGTATAAATCCCTTTATTTTCTCCCAAGGCTTTTTCTAATTCCAAGGCATACCACTCTTCGCAATATCCTACTGGAGCAAGAATATGACCACGATTTAGAAAATAGCCATAATTTATAAGAATGTCACCCATAAATATTATCTCTTGTATATCTTTTACTACCTGTCTTGCCTGCGATTCTGTTTCTAATAATAATACATCGCCATTTTTTAATTTTACAATTGGACCTTCTAAAGAATCACAAGAACTTATTGTTGTACTTTTTCCAGGTCTTTCGGTTTTTAATTGAGTTCCATAAGCAATGAAATTATCTAAAGCAACCATTGTAGCTGGATGAATTGCATCATCACTCAATCCTGCTGTCCTAGCTCTCCCAAATCTAACTCTAAAGGCACCGATGCGTAATGGGTATCCTAAAACTGGACGTCCTGCCACTAGGTCTTTAATATAAGTATAATCTGGAGTAACTTTTGCAGATGTGTCTTTTTTAACTGTTCCTTTTGATTTTATTTCTTTTTGTAATGCAACATAATCATCTAAAAATTTCCAATGATCCATTCCCATTTCAGTATACCATTTTGAAAATTTAGACCAAAATTTTGCAAATTTCTGGCATAGTCCTTCAGCCATTACTAAACAAAAACCATTTCTTAATTTGTTTGTTGACACTCTTGGAAGGTCTTTATAATTTGGAACATCTATTTTTTCACTTGCATCGCCATCAATCTGAATTGGAAGGTGTCTTGTAATAAATGCTGCTTCCCTTTCTGAAGGATAATATTGGAGATTTGTTATTCTATCATGAAAATGTTCTAATTCTGAAAATGTTCTTTTAATTTCTTCTTCTGTTGGGTCATACACTGCGTAACCTGTTTTCATACGAATATAATCACAGACTGCCAGAAAAATACAAGTTGCTGTTGTTCCTGCACTTCTTATTGGACCACCGAAATATAAACAGAAATATTCACGACCGTCATCTTTTCTTTTCTTTAATTCTAGTCTTATGAATCCTTCTAAAGGAGATGAAACAACACCATTTGTAATGTAAGCTAAACCTGCTCTTAAACTAACTTCTATTGCTTCTTTTTTATCTTTAAATTTGCAGAATTTTTCATTTGCTATTTCTTCTGAAATTAAAAATGCAACCCTCCAATTCTGGCTTCCATATTTTAATTCTAGTTCTCTTATTCTTTGCGATAAACCACTATTTCTAATTTGTGGACAAACTACGGCTATAAGCCCTTCTACACGTTCTGCCATATTTTTGGCTAATGGAATTTCTACTTTTGTATCTGGATCAAAACCTTTTTGCCTTGCTTTGTTAGCAACATCATAACAAACAGCAATTCCTTTATCTATATCAGAGAAATATTTCTGGATTTGTTGGTTCATCTCGACCATTAATACAATTAATTTTGCAGTGTTTATAATAATAATTATACTAAAGAGAATATTTTGTATTATTATCTAAAATCTTCCATCTTTTATAAATTGTGCTAAAAAATATACTTCTACTTCTTCTAAATATATAATATATGCTTCTTTTTTCCATTTGTCTCCATCAGGAGAATCGTGTATTTGTCCATAAGTTATTATAACTGGTTTATCTTTTCCACATTCTGGACATGGCTTATATAAAGTTGGATTATTTGATCTAATAATATCATCAGAATTTATTTCAGATACAAAATAAAAGACAGGAGTATATTTACCTGGGTCTTCTTGATTTGGTATTAGTTCTAAACCTTTTAAACTTCTTTGAATTAGATCTATAGTTTTTAATTTAAATTCTAATTTTTCAATTAATTTTCTTTATCTAAATCATTTTTTAAAGAATATAATTTTGAATCTAAATTTTATGAATCCCAAAATATTTGTTCTAAATCCATAATCTTTTATTATTAAATCTATTTTTAAGTATTTATCAAATTGAATATACTAATAATTATAACTATTTTCATAGTCAATCAACAAATAATAACAATAAATTACATAAATTCTTAGATTAAGATTGGTTTATTATAATTAAAATCTTTTGTGATAAGTAAAGAAATTTGACAAATTAATTATCTTTCAATTTGTTTTAGCAGCAAGCCTTTCTTCAACCAAGACTTTTACACCATCACTTAAGAAATTCATAATTTTTACTTCCCTAGTCTGCAGATTAATTATTGGAATTTTTGCAGGCTCTGGAATTATTCCACGCTTTGCATTGTCTTCACTTTGAACAACCCAGCAAGAACTATTAATCAAAGATACATTCCTATAATTTCCAATTGTGATCTGGTGTATATGTCCGGAAACAAATATATCGGGAACAATATCAATAACTAAGGAATCTTCTTCGTCATCCGGGACATATAATGTTGAACCATGGGAAGGCGCTAAGTGTCTTCTTTGTAATAAAAATTTCATAATTAAATCACATTTTTTTAATCCACCTTTGCTTCTGAGACTTGGAACAGATTCTGCATAATATGGGAAACTAAAACCATGATACATTAGTACATCGAAGCCTGGAAAATTATCTGTAGAATCAATATTAACAACTGCAGGATTGCTTACTATCAGTAAATTCGGCAAGTTATATAATCCTTTAGCCATTTGTTTATCAAATACTGGCTGTGGCTCTGACATGCGAATAGCATCATGATTTCCCCCGCACATAATAACTTTAATTCTTTCAGGTATCATTTTAAAATATCTTGTTGCTTCTTCATATTGTGCATAAATATCTTTAATTTCTAAATCTAGTTCTTGACCAGGATAGATACCTACTCCTTCAACTATGTCTCCTGTTACAAATAAATATTTTACTTTGTTTGCAATCTCTCTTTGCTGTTTTGTACCAAATTCCCCACTTAACCAAGAAATAAATTTCATAAAATCCGAATCTAAGAAATTTTTAATCCCGAAATGAATGTCGCTTATAAAAACAGCATATCCTTCTCCTGGTGCTTTTTTAAATTCATGATTGACTGGTATTTCAGGAAGAAAGATACTATTACAAAAAATAATTTTATTTCCTGTAATGCCTGTTATTCCAATTATTTCATCTAAAACTAAATCTTTTGCAATTTCAAATAAATCTGGTTTTGTTTTATTTATAATAATATCAATTGTTCCTGTTGTATCTTCCATCTTTATTCTAATATTTCCATTTTTAGTTTCTGATTTATCTAAAACGAGACCAATTACACTTACACTTTGTCTCTCTTCTTTTCTTTGTAATCTGCTTATTGACAGACTATCCTGCAATTCCTGCCTTGACATTAAAATTTTTCTTAAAGAATCATATCTTCTTCTAAAATAAGAAACAAATGACTGAACATCTTTTTTTTTGACTTCTTTTGTATAATTTTTTTTTATTATCACTTTTCCAGTTATTTCTGGTTTTCCTATTGTTAATTCTGCTGATTGTTTTGATAGTTGCTGAACATATAATCCTGAATTATTTTTTGATTCATTTATTATTTCATTTAAATCAGATTCTATTAAAATTGACTGGGATTGTAATTTTTGTCTTGCTTTTGTGAGAAATGAAACATAATCAAAAGCTTCTGGTATATTTTCAAAAAATTCAGGACTAACTAAGACACCTAATTCTAAGATTTTTGTTATTGCCTCATTTTTATTCATTTTATAAATTTAATCCTTCTTTTAATGTGTGCCTAATTGTTGGAACTGTTGATTGAGGTATAGCCATCCTAATTTCTTTAGTCCTCCCATATCTTCCTTTTGAAATTACTTTTGCATTAATAATTCCAAGCATATCTAATTCAGCAATAATATCTGAAACACGTCTTTGGGTTAATGGTTTTAATTTAACTACTGAACAAAAATCTTTGTATATTTCATAAACATCACCTGTAAATAAAGGTGAAACAGCTTTATCACACAAGTCTAAAATAGCAAGCAATGTTAATTGAAATTGTTTTGGCTGTGTATGAACTATATCTAAAACTTTGTCTTTTTCAATTTTTTCTTCTGCATCATCTATATCTTTAATTAAAATTTTACTATCTCCTCTTCTTTCTGACAATTCTGCTGCAACTCTCAATAATTCTAAAGCCCTTCTTGCATCACCGTGTTCTCTTGCTGCATATGCTGCACATTTTTCTATTACCCCCTCTTGTATAACATCTGTCCTAAATGCCAATTTTGACCTTTCTCTTAAAATATCCTGAATTTGCAAGGCATTGTATGGCGCAAAAACTAATTCTTCTTCACTTAATGAACTTTTAACTCTTGGATCTACATTATCCATAAATAATAAATCATTTGAAATACCTATAATTGATAATTCTACTTTATTTAATTCTGAATTTATTCTTGTTAAATTATAAAGAATTTCGTCTCCTGTTTTTTTTACTAATTGATCAATTTCATCTAAAATTAAAATAACTAAACGCTCTCTTTGTTCTAAATGTTTAATAAAAATTTTATATACTTCATCTGTTGGTAACCCTGTGGGTGGGATTTCTATTCCAAATTCTTTTGCTAATTGTACAATTAATCTATATTCTGTATCAGCTACTTTTTTTAATTTACAATTTAAATAAATAATTTCAATACTTAGATTCTTTTGTTTTGCAACTTTTAGAATTTGAGAAGTAACATATTTACTAACTACTGTTTTTCCTGTCCCGGTTTTTCCATAAAGAAACAAATTAGATGGTTTTTCTAATCTTAGACATGGTGCCAATATCCCTGCTATGTAATCTATTTGTTCATTTCTATGTGGAATCATGTCTGGAGTATAATTTGATTGCAAAACTTTTTTATTTAGAAATATTGAGGGTTTCTCTAGGTAATTGTTGAAAAATTTAGTTAAACTGTCACCCCTCATGACTTTATTAGGTTATGATGTTGAATATAAAGATTTTTATTATGGAAAATATACACCTACACCTATGTTTCCTATGGAACTATATTTTTTAGAATTTTGAAATAATTTAAGTTTTTTACTTTATAGTGATTGCTTGATTTCCTATGGAATTAAAATAATATTATGTTTTTGAGATATATTATATATTATATATTATATTATTATTATATTATATTATAGAAAAATTTATAATATAAAATTTGTAAATTGTTATAAATTGTTTTTTGATTAAATGTTTTAATTAAAGTTTATGGTTTTTTATTTATACATTAAATTTGAGATTTTTGTTTATTCCATGAGAAGTTTTTTAATATTGTTATTCCATAAGAAGTGATGGGGTGGGGGTCCATAGGAAACAGTGGTGTATAATTTTATTAGTAGTTACAGTTAAAATTATTTAGAATTTTTATTGGTTTTTTGAGTGTTGAAAATATAAAGAATTAAAAATTAATACATTTTCTTTGTTGCCTACATAAACTAAATATTGTTATATCCAAAACAAGTTATTCCAAAATAGGAGTTCACCAAGACCCATAGCGCAAAAGTTCGCAAATTATAAATCTTTCTTTTTGTAATTACTTATTAGTAATATTTATAAATAAAAGCTATTTTATATATTCAAGGAATTTTTGATAATTGTATGGATAAAAAGTTAAAGATTTTGGCAGCAAGTGATGTACATGGAGATTCAAGACAATTTAAAAAACTTGCACAAAAAGCAGAAGATGAAAATGTTGATTTGGTTGTTTTATGTGGTGATTTAACAAGTCAATTACAAACTAAAGATATAATAAAACCATTTAAAGATAAAGGTAAAAAAGTATTATTAGTGCATGGAAACCACGATGGTTTGGTATTGGGTCAATTTTTATCTGATTTTTATAAAGTTAAGAATTTACATGCTCAACATAGTATATATTATGATGTTGGATTTTTTGGATGCGGGGGTGCAAATGTTGGTTTGGATGCTATGTCTGAAGAGGAAATTTTTAGCACTTTGAAAAATGGATTTAGATATGTAAAAAATATAAAGAAAAAAATAGCTGTTACTCATGTACATCCTGATGGAACTATTGTTGAGAAAATAGCTCCCGGGTTTGGATCTTTGGGATTAAAAAATTTTATTGAAAAATATCAACCAGATTTTGTTTTATGTGGACATGTTCATGAAGCTGCAGGTATTGAAGATTTTATTGGAAAAACTAAAGTTATAAATGTTGGAAGAAATGGCAAGATTTTAGAATTTTAATTATTTAATTAATTGATAATAAAATGGAAACAGAATATAAATTAAAAAAATTTGATATTGTTAATAATAAAAGAAATATAATACACGGAATTATTTATACTGAAAAACCTTCTTTTAATTATATTGAAGAATTGAAAAAGAAAGATAAAAGAGAAGAAATCAAAAAATTAAAAATTTTGAGGGGTAATTTATGTACTGTTTTAAGAATAAATAGAAATGATTTAATTATAGATGAAGACTATTATCGCTTATTGACATCAAGAGCAATTGCTGTAAGATATCAAATTGAAATAAAAGAAATGAAATTAATTCCTGCAATTGCTGAAGAAACAAAAGAAATTCCTCAAATATCTATAGAAATTGAATATCTTTAGAAAATTAAATACAATATTTTATAATTTTTATTATATCACAAATCTTTTATACTCTTTCTTATTTTTTGTCATATGAAATATGAATTAATCATTGCGGAAAAGCCGAATGCAGCATTGAAAATAGCTGAAGCTTTGGCAGATAAAAAAACAGTTAAAAAATCTGTTGGTAAAATAAGCTATTATGAATTAGAACATAAAGGGAAAAGAATTGTTGTTGGTTGTGCTGTTGGTCATTTGTTTACTATTGCTGAAAAAGACAAAAAAGCATGGACTTATCCAATATTTAATTATGAATGGAAGGCAAGTTATTTAGCAAACAAAGATGCAAAATATACAAAAGCTTATGTTGATAATTTAAAAAATTTAGCTAAAGATGCAGATGAAATTACAGTTGCAACAGATTATGACTTGGAAGGTTCTACTATAGGTTGGAATATTGTAAAATATATTTGTAATAGAAAAGATGCAAAGAGAATGAAATTTAGTACGTTAACAAAAGAAGAATTAGTTGAAAGTTATAATAATGCTTCAAAACATTTAGATTTTCCACAAATAGAAGCAGGAGTGACAAGACATTCTTTAGATTGGTTGTGGGGCATTAACTTGTCGAGAGCATTAACGCTGAGTGTCAAAAATGCTACGAATACCTTTTCACTTTTAAGTACGGGAAGAGTTCAGGGACCAACATTAAAACTTATAGAAGAAAAGGAAAAAGAAATTGAAAAATTTAAACCTACTCCTTACTGGGAAATTGAATTAATTGGAAATGTGAAAACTGGAGAAGAGATAAGTGCTTGGCATGTTAAGGGAAAAATTTTAGAAAGAAAAATTGCTGAACAGATAATAAAAATTACAGATGGAAAAAAAGCAATAATAAAAGAAATTGAGATAAAAGAATTTAAACAAAAACCTCCAATTCCGTTTGATTTAACTTCTTTACAGATAGAAGCTTATTCTGTTATTAATATTAGTCCACAAAAAACTCTGGAGATTGCACAGGAATTATATACAAATGGATATATCAGCTATCCAAGAACAAGCTCCCAAAAATTACCAGAAAGTATAGGTTATAAAAAAATAATTGAGAGTTTGTCTAAAATATTTAATAAAGAATGCAAATATCTGTTAAGTAAAAAATTATTGAAACCTAATGAGGGACAAAAAACTGATGCTGCACATCCTTCTATATTTCCAACTGGAGAAATCCCTAAAAAATTAGAAGGAAAATCTGCTGATCTTTATGAATTAATTGCCAGAAGATTTTTTTCAGTATTTGGAGAAGATGCGATAAGAGAGACAATGACTGTTACTATTAATATTAATGATGAATTATTTTTATTGAAAGGAACAACTACCAAGGAAAAAGGATGGTATGAATTATATGGAAGATTTGTTAAATCTGAAGAAGAGGAATTACCACAATTAGAAAAAAATGAAGAAATAAAAGTTCGAGAAATTAAATTATATGATAAAGAAACTAAACCTCCTGCAAGATATAATGAAGCAAGTTTAATAAAAGAAATGGAAAAGGAAAATTTAGGAACTAAGGCTACCAGATCTGTTGTTGTACAAAATTTATTCGACAGAAATTATTTAGTTGATAAACCAATAAAAATTACTGATCTTGGAAAAGCAACTGTAAATACTTTAGAAAAATATTGTCCTGAAGTTGTGGATGTAGAATTGACCAGGAAATTTGAAGAAGATATGGATGCAATTCAAGAAGCAAAGAAAAAAGGTGAAGAAGTTGTAGAAAATGCTAAAGAATTTTTAGATAAAACCCTTGCTAAATTCAAAAAACATGAAAAGGAAATTGGAAAAGAACTTGGAAAAGCTGCAATTGAAACAAGAGACAAGGAATCTTATATTGGCAAGTGCACTTCATGTAAAGAAGGAGAATTGCATATTAGAAGGGGAAAGTTTGGAATGTTTGCTGCATGTAATAGATATGAAGAAGGATGCAAAACAACATTTGCTCTTCCCAGAAATGGATTAGTTAAAAGTGCAAATAAATCTTGCGAAGTTTGTTCTTATCCTAAAGTATTAATATTCAGAGCTAAAAGAAAACCACAAGAATTGTGCATTAATCCTAATTGCGAAAGTAAAAAAGCTGAGGAAGAAAGATTAAACAAATTGGTTGAAGGAAAAAAGTGTCCTAATTGTAAATCTCAAAAAGTAATCAGTTGAAGTTAGTCAATTTCTTTTGATGCCCCACTCCGTCAGCAGACGGATTTGCCAGCAGGCAAACCCTTGGGGTGGGGAGGTTCACTTCTTTTATGACAATTGCGAAATCCCTGAAAGATTATATAGAATTTATAGAAACTGGGTTGAAAAATGATCCTTTTTGTTTAAATAACAGAAGTATTGTTGTTCCTGGTGCGACTATGAAAGATTATCAGAGGCCAACAGCCAACATGCTTTTACATTTGCAGATTCCTTTTGATGAAGCACAATCTTTTGTTAGTTCTTTAGGATATAAGTTTGATGAGAAAAAATTTAATTGGTGTTTGAGAGGTGTTGATAAGAAATATGGATTCGCTTATGGGGTTACAAGAAATAGTTGTTATATTGGTGATTTTGGATTTGAAGAAAATCATAGATTATTTACACTTGCATTATTGAAACGTTCTGATAATGAATTTGTTTTTTGGGGTGAAAATGGTTGTCAAGAATTTTTATTTCCAGGATTTGGTGCATCTTTACTTCTTATACCTAAAATTCTAATAACTGATGAACAAAAAAACCAAATTCTTAAAAATGCTGACTTAAATAAAAAGATTTTATTGAAAAGTTACGAACAAGAAATGACCATACAAGATTATTTCAGAAATATTAGAAATACGAATGCAGATTTTTTCTTTAGATCTTATGTTGAAGAGAATTTGTATATTCTCCGTGCTTTATATAAAAATAAAATCCCAATAATTTACCACCAGCCAAATACTCCGACATTGCATGCGGTTCAGGGAGAAAATCTTGAGAAATTAATTTCGGGATAATTTTATTCCCTCGTTAATAATTTCAAATTTAGATTCTTTTAATTCTGGTTTTTCTATTATTAATTTTCTTGGATCTTTTTCTAATTTTATTATTTTTTTTGAGAATCTTTTTATTATTTCTTTTGCCAATGGGGTTATTTTATTTTCCATATTTGAATAAACCTGACTTGTAATTATAACTGGAATTCCGGAATTTGAAATTTCATTTAATATTTTTAGTTGTTTTCCAAGCATTGCTTTTGCTATTTCTGGTTCTTTAGAATATAATCTCCTATAATAATGTGTCAGGGAATCTATAATTATTAGAGAAATATTTTTTATTTTTTCTAATGATTTTATTTGTGTGTGCTGTATATTAAAGTTTTTTATTTTTAAGATTAATATATTTTTTATACATTCTTTATCTCTGTTGTTTAATAATTGTGTAAATCTTTCTGTTGAAAAATTGTTTTCTGAATCTAAGAATAAAACTTTTTTATTATTTAATGCCTGTTCAATTGCAGCTAATAAACATAAAGTAGTTTTTCCTGTTCCTGCTTCACCATAAATTGCTGTTAAATTGTTATAATTTTCCAGTAAATTATCTAAATCTTTTAATCCTGTTTGAATCATAATAATTAATAAGGAAATTCTGTTTATATTTGTTTCTTAAAAATTATTTGGTTTTTGTGAAATCTTTTCTTTAGCGAAATATTTATATATTTTGTGTATACCACTAATATATACAATGAATATAAAAATGAAAGATATATTTGACCAAGTTGTTTTATGTGAGAAGTGCAATGTCAGAACTATAAAGAATTACACTTCTTTAGAAGGATTTAAGATCAGGGTTTTAGAATGTCCGAAATGTGCTGAGATAGTTTATCATCCTGGAGATATTAAGGAATATGAGGAATATAAAAAACTAAAGACAAGGGATTTTAATGTTAAATTAAGGATGGTTGGAAATAGTTTTTGTGTATCAATACCTAAAGAGTTTATTGATTTTCATAAAGAATTTGAAAAGGAATTTAATGACTTAGTAAGAATGAATTTAGATGGTCCAGGCAAAATAAGTATGTTTTTTTATAGCAAAAAGTTTTATAATAACAAAGAAGATAACATTGAACAATGAAAATGGAAAAAACACCAGAAGTCAAACTGAAAGTCAGGGAAGCTCTTCAAGAAGAAGCATATAAAGGTATAATCAGAATGGATAGCCAGACTATGCGTGATATAGGTGTAAGACCGGGTGACATAGTTGAGATTGAAGGTGGAAGAAAAACAGTTGGAATAGTTGATAGGGCATATCCTACTGATGTTGGGCAAGCTGTTATTCGAATGGATGGAATAATGCGTAGAAATGCCAAGACAAGTTTAGGAGAGTATATTATAGTAAGAAGGGCTGATGTTAAAGAAGCTAAGAATATAACAATAGCACCTGCGCAAAAAGGAGTAACAATCCAAGCAGATCCAATAATCTTTAAGAGAGGATTACTTGGAAGGGCTTTAATGAAGGGAGACCAAGTTGCGCTTGGAGGAAGCAGAAAAAGAAGAAGAATGATGGAAGGTGGACCTTTCGAAGATTTATTTGATATATTAGAACCTGATTTTGGGGTATTTGGATTTTCTGGTTTAAAATTTATTGTTGTTAATACTGATCCTGGACAAGCAGTTTTAGTTACTGAAAATACTGAAGTTGTTTTGAATACTAAATCTGTTGGTGTAAGTGAAGAAAAAATTGTTGATGTTACTTATGAAGACATTGGCGGATTAACAGATGAAGTTAAGAAAATAAGAGAAATGGTTGAATTACCTTTAAAACATCCTGAATTGTTTACTCGACTTGGTGTTGAACCGCCGAAGGGTGTATTATTACATGGGCCTCCTGGAACTGGTAAAACCTTACTTGCCAAAGCTGTGGCTAATGAAACTAATGCACATTTTATACATTTAGATGGTCCATCAGTAATGAGTAAATATGTTGGGGAAGCTGAGAAAAGAATAAGAGATATATTTGAGGAAGCTGAGAAAGGTGCTCCAAGTATTATATTTATTGATGAAATTGATGCTATTGCAAGCAAAAGAGAAGAAAGTTATGGTGAAGTTGAAAGAAGAGTAGTTGCACAATTACTTTCTGTTATGGATGGATTGAAATCAAGAGGAAAAGTTATAGTAATAGCTGCTACAAACAGACCTAATTCTATTGATCCGGCATTGAGAAGACCTGGAAGATTTGACAGAGAAATAGAAATTGGTGTGCCAAAACAAGAAGGAAGATTACAAATTTTGAAAATCCATACAAGAAATATGCCTTTAACAAAAGATGTTGAATTAAATGAACTTGCCAGAGTAACTCATGGTTTTGTTGGTGCGGATCTGGAATCTTTGTGTAAAGAAGCTGCTATGGTTGTTTTAAGAAGATTGTTCCCAGATATGCAGTCTAAGAAAGATGAACAAATTTCTCCTGAAATTTTAGATAAATTAATTATAGGGATGGGTGATTTTAAAGAAGCTTTAAAATTAGTAAGACCAAGTGCTTTAAGAGA
This sequence comes from Candidatus Woesearchaeota archaeon, assembly GCA_018302105.1. GTDB lineage: Archaea > Nanobdellota > Nanobdellia > SCGC-AAA011-G17 > GW2011-AR18 > JAGWAD01. The sequence goes on along the minus strand of JAGWAD010000011.1, from coordinate 19,721 downwards.
AGTACTTATAGAAAGACCTACACAAACCTGGGAAGAAATTGGTGGATTAGAAATTGTAAAACAGGAATTAAAAGAAGCTGTTGAATGGCCTTTAAAATATCCCGGAATTTTTAAAAATTTGGGAGTTACTGCCCCGAAAGGAATATTGTTATATGGTCCTCCCGGGACTGGTAAGACTTTACTTGCAAAAGCTGTAGCTAATGAAAGTGAATCTAATTTTATTTTAGTTAATGGCCCAGAATTATTGAATAAATATGTTGGTGAAAGCGAAAGGGGAGTTAGAAAAATATTTGAAAAAGCAAGACAAGCAAGCCCTTCAATTATTTTCTTTGATGAGATAGATTCAATTGCCCCTAAAAGAGGAAGAGCTTTTGATTCTGGAGTTACAGAAAGGTTAGTAAATCAATTATTAACTGAGATGGATGGTTTACAAGAATTAAATGATGTAATAATTATTGGTGCAACAAACAGACCGGATATAATTGATCCTGCGTTATTGCGGCCTGGAAGATTTGATAGGGTAATATTAACTCCTGTGCCTGATGATAAAGCAAGGTTACAAGTATTGAAAATACATACTAAAAATATGCCTTTAGCAAAAGATGTTGATTTGGATGTTATAGCTGAGAAAACTCAAAATTATGTTGGATCTGATATGCAGGCTTTATGCAGAGAAGCAGCTATATTAGCATTGAGAAAAGATATGAATTCAAAACAAGTCACTATGAAAGATTTTAATGAAGCTTTGAAGAAAGTCAGAGCATCTGTAACGCAGGAAGATATTAAAAAATATGAAGAAATAGAAGATGAATATTTAAGAACTGCGAGAGGTGCAGGTATAAGAGAAAAAGATGTAATTAATTACATGGGATAAGTTATGAACGAATCTGGGACAGGATTAAATTCTAAATAGGTTGTACCACATATTTCTATAGAATATGGTAGTATTAATTCTATCTTCTCTTTATGTCTACATTCCATTCAAACATTTTTTTCTTAGAAGCAAAACCAGATTCCGAATTATTGACAATTGTTTAGTTCCAAAAACATGAAAGGGACATTTTAATGTGGTTATTGTCTTTAGACTTTAAAAATTACTTTGTTTTAGCAAAAAATATTAAAGAAAATCAAAATTTTTATCTACGGAGGCAAAACCAAGTTAAATAATTATATTTATTAATCAGTTTTACTCTTAAAATATATGAAAAAGAGGGATTTGAGGATTTATATTTTATTGATTACTTTTCTTTGTTATCTTAGTATTGTCTTTGCCTTGAATTTTAATGGTTTGACTTACACTTTAGATGGAAAAACTTTGAATGGTACTATAATAAATATTACAATAAGGAGTTCTGATTTTTCAGTTATTGGATATAATAGTTCAACTTCAAATGAAACTGGTGGTTTTAATTTTACTGTATCAGAAAATCAGGCGTGGATGTACCAAGTAAGTTTATATCATAAAAATGGTAGTTTTGTAGATTATGTTGGAAAGAGTTTGCCTGCATTACCCTATGGTGAATTTTCTACAATTGCACCTATGAGTTTTTATTTGGATACTGCGGGTACAATAAATCTTACAGTAATTAATTCTACAGGTCAGAGAATAACTTTTGAATATGAAATAAAGGACACAAAGCTTGGATTTCCTATAGCTGAAGAATTTGATAATTATGTTTCTGAAGCAGTAGTTAATGTACCATTAAATAGAAATTATTCGACTGTGATATTTCCTCAGCAAAATATGCCGGCAAATTTCAACTGGAATAATTTTTCAGCAATAACTTCTTATACATTTGGTACTGCTTTAACTGGAATTTTATCTAATTATAATTATACAACTAAGACTGTAAATAAACAATTTAATATAACTAACCAGTTATTGAGATTGACTGGTTATATAAATAAAACTGGAATTGTAGGATGGAATACAAATAGTATAACTATAGTTCCATATGTATTAGAACCAGGAAATACGGTTTTTGCAGGAGAGCCAATGCCTTATAATTTTAGTATGCCTAATGCGCATGGCGATTTTTACAATGTTACGAATGGATTTTATAATATTTCACTTCCAGCAGCAGCAGAAGTTTCAAATATGATACTTTTTGCAACAGCAGCTAATTCTTCAATTTATTATGGAGCTTTTAGAAATCTTAGCCTGTCTTTGGGTGATGCATCGCAGCAACTAAATTTTTCTATGCAGGGTTTATTTGGGAATCCTTTGAATATATCCATGAATAATTTAAATGGTTGGAATTTAGTAAATATTTCTACTTCCCTGCAAACATTTAATCTGGTGAATTCAACAAATTCTACTCTGTCTCAGGCATCTGCCTTTGCTGAATTAACAGTTGATTATTCTGGTTATGATGCGATTGAATTTAAACTGGCTGTTGATGTAGACCAAAATTCTGCATCCAGTGGTATTATAATTCCATTGCTTAATGTCACAGGTGTAAAAGAAATGAATGTTTATTCTAATAATTATGCTCCGAAAAGATTAACCAAAACAGTTGCAGAAATTAATTTAAATAACAATGTAACTATGACAACATTTAATCCTGGAGAAATAGATGGGACAGTTGGTCAGTCAAGTGTGAGTATTGCTTTGTATATTTCCAATTCAACTTGTGATGTTCCAAGTCCTCCGACTGCCTGTAATCTTGGAAATTCAGCAACAATGGATAGTTTTAATCCTATAAGATCGGTTTTTGGTGGTGGAGCAATAAGTTTTAGAATGGGTATTGGTAATGTGAAAATTCATTATGTAAATGTAGATATGATTGCTTCAGGTCCGCCGGATGCGTTGTTTGATGATTCGACTACAAATGCAGGTTCTTCTTCTTCATTTGATCAAGCCTTGAGATTTGGATCTGGAGGTCCGACAATTTATGATTATGTTTTAGTTTCAATTCCATATTCTGAAACTGCAGGATCTGGTTTAAATGAAAATGGAGAAGTAAATATGTCTATACCTGTGTTATATGATGATAACTGGAATATAGCGTGGAATACTACAACCAATGGAACGTCTTCGACTTCTTTAGCAGGAAATTATTCTCACTATAGCAACAAAGCAACTGACTGGTCTACTCTAATGAGTTTAACTACATGTGTAACGTCTGTCTCTAACTTTAATGCAACTTATCCTTGTTACATTGATACTGCAAATAATCAAATATGGATAAGATTGCCTCATTTTTCCGGGACTGGACCAAATGTCAAAGGCAGCGTTGCTGCTTCAAGCAGTTCTACTACAACATCCAGTTCTGGTTCAAGTGGCGGTTCAAATCAAACAGCTCTTACATTTAAACCTACTGGAGAACAATTAAGTTTAGGATATACACAAATTTTAAAAGTGAATGAACAGATAGAGGTGACTATTTCTGGAGAAAAGCATAATGTGAGATTAGCAGAAGTTGGGTCTTCTTATGTAAAGATTATAGTACAATCTAATCCGCAAAATGCAACTTTATTTGTTGGAGATACTAAGAAATTTGAATTGGATAATAATGGCAATTATGACTTAAGTGTAACTTTAAAATCTTTAGGTAATAACAAAGCAGAGATGATTGTAAGGAAAATTTTTGAATTAATTAAAGAAGTCCCAAAGGATACAACTGGATCTGTTCCTAAAGGGGAAGGTGTTTCTCAAATAAATACAAATAATCAAGAAAATTTAAATCCTGAAGAGGAAAAAAGCGGATCAAATATTAAATTATTATTATTCATTTTTGCGTTAATTGTTTTTATGTTTATTAGTGGATATTATTTTTTAAACAGAAGGAATAAACCTCCTCATGAAAAGAGAAAATGGCTTTAAAAAATATTTAACTTACTTTATTTTAATTATGATTATTTATGGTGCTTTGTTTAATAGTTTAGTTTTAGGAATTGAGATATTTGCAATGATATTTTATTTTTAGTTAAGAGTTTTAAGAAATAAAGCTTATCATCATACAAGAACTACAAATTATTAATCATCTACTTTAGTCAATATAATTGGCTTGTCTTTAATATAAATTGTATGTTCATGCTGTGATACTAAACAATTTTCTTCTTTTTCTGGCAATTGTGGATATTGATATATAATTCCTAATTTTTCCAGGTTTGATAATGCATAATTTACTTTCGCTAATGGGAATTTTGGAACTAAATAACGTTTAGCAAATGGCAATGTTGAAAATTCTTTCTTGATAAATAATAAAATTTCTTTTGTAATAGAATCTCTTACTGGCTTAAATTCATAAAGACGATAATTGCTTGATGCTTTTCCTTCTTTAATTAATCCCATTCCTGTTGATGCAAAAGGTTCGATAGCAATTATCATATCTTCTTCTAATTCTGTTTTGTCCTTATTGTTGTAATTTGGAATGCTTAAGTTACTATGTAAAATATATTGATCAATTTTATGCCCTGATAGATTCTTAATTGGATGAAAGCCATATTTTGTAATTACATTATCTACTGCTTCTCCTATTTCACAAACTTTTGTTCCTGGTTTTGCTAATTTTATTGCTGCGTCCAATGCTTCTTTGCTTGCTTTTATTAATTCCTGATTTTTATTTGTAGATACTTCCAAAGTCAAGGCTGTATCTCCAATATAACCGTTTATATGTGCGCCAAGGTCAAGCTTAACTAAATTCCCTTCTGAGAAAACTGAATTATCTTCTGGAAATGCTGTGTAATGCGCTGCTATTCCATTAATTGATAATTGGACTGGGAAACCCGGCTTTGCTCCTTTTTTTACAATAAATTCTTCTATTTTTCTTGAAACTTCTAAAAAATTTGATTCTGGTTTAATTAATGTTTTACCATATTCTCTTGCTTCTGCTGCAATTTTTCCAGCTTTTTTCCATGACTCTAAAATTTCATTTTCCATTGATTTTTAGACTTTAGTAATGTTTATAATTTTTCCTATAATTTTTATTTTGTCTGAATGTTCTTATACAAATGAGATTTCATTAGAAATTAAAACAATGAGTTTTGATCATGAGATTCTTTGTTCTGTTGAACACAGGGGTTTTACATCTGGAGTTACAAGAGAAGATATTATTTATACTGAAAAAATGTATGATGAGGAATGCAAAAATATGTGTGAGAAACGTAAAGGTATTACTGTGAAATTTTTTAATTATATTCCTGGAACATCTAATGCTTATTCTTATGGTATAAATTGCTTAGTTAATAAAAATTACTGAAAATATTTCTTTAAGTAATTGTTTTCTAAATAAAAACTAATATTTTTATACTTTTTATTTTAGAACCCAAGGCCATAAGAAATCATACTACAATCTACTTCAGTTTCTCTTTCCTCGCGGGTTTTAGATTTTATTGAAAATTTCTTTGTTATTGACTTATTATTTTGTTCTGCTTCTATTTCTACTTTAATTGAAATTGATTTTTTAATTATTTTTGCCTGATATTCATATTTCTTTATTTTTTCAAGCGAATCTTTTGAAATTTTAAATATTTGGGATGCTTCTAAGAATGATATTCCAATTACAAATCCTTCTGAATCAATGTTTAATATTATATCTCCTTCTCCTGGTTCTGATTTACAAAATTTTGATCTTAATAATATTGAATAATTTTCTTTTTTATCCTTTATCTTTAATTTTAGATTATCTTCTTTAGGATAATAAATATATTCCCCCTTTCCTTTTGAATCTAAATATTTTTCATTTATAATTAAGAAATGCTTATTAATATATTTAATGATTGTGAAATTTTTATCTTTTCATTGCACACTATCTTTTTTATGGGTATAAATTATTTTTATAGTTAACTTGATTCAATTATTATTTTATTTCCATCAGGATGAATGTATACCTCTTTTCCTTCTTTTAATTTTAAATATTTAACTATTTTTTTTGGTATTCTAATAACTGATGAATTTCCTGCTTTTGTAATTTTTGTTGTAAGCCCTAAACCCCATATTCCTTCTTTTTTTGCACTTTCTTCTATTTTTTTTGTTGTCTCTGAATCTGTAAATGACTCATTACAATTTGTACATACTTCTGCTGAAAATTTTCCTAAATAGACTCCAAACATATATTCCTTAATTTCCTGCTTTTCTAAATTTCCTTTCTCGCATATGGGGCATTTCATTTTTTCCACCTCGGCTTAACTGTAATTATAAAGTAATCTTCATTTATTTTTTTTGATACTGCTGTGAAATATCTAAAATGGAATAATATTTTATTTGGATTTTGCAGTTCTTTAGCACCTACTTTTATTGCTTGTTCTATTTCACTTTCAGATATTCCTCTTTCTATCATCTTTTCTCTTGCATGTTTACTGTATTTCAGCAAGTTGTAATCACCGTAATATATGTAATTACATGTAATATATAAATTTTTCTGTAGTATTTATATAATATAAATTTATTCACCCTTGTTGAATAATATTATTGATTGCTATTGTACACTATCTTTTTTTATTTGAAACTAATAAATTTAGAACATTTTTTAAACTTATTATTGTTCTATTTTTTATGGGTGTAAATTTAGGAAATATAGTTCCGAAGGAAGAGATTAAATTTGAAGATTTAAAGAATAAAGTAGTTGGAATAGATGCATTTAATGCGCTGTACCAATTTTTAAGTTCTATTAGGGGACAGGATGGAAGTTTATTACAGGATTCGCGAGGTAATGTAACATCACATCTTCAGGGATTATTTTCAAGAACTTTAAATTTAATGGGAAAAGGAATAAAATTAGTTTATGTATTTGATGGAAAAGCACCGGAATTGAAATCGCAGCAGAGACAAGCGAGAGATAATAGAAAAATTGCAGCTGAACATAATTATAATGAAGCTAAAGATGAAGAAGATCTTGAATTGATGTATAAATATAGCAAGCAATTTTTAAGACTAAATAGTGAAATGATAAATGAAAGTAAAGAATTAATAATTGCTATGGGAATTCCTGTTGTGCAAGCTCCAAGTGAAGCTGAAGGACAAGTTGCATTTATGTGTAAAAATAAAGATATAGATTTTGCTGCATCTCAAGATTATGATTCTGTTTTATTTGGTGCACCTAAATTAATTAGAAATTTGACTTTAAGTCAGAAGAGAAAAATAAATGGTGGGAGGACTGTTTTTACATTTCTGGAATTTGTTGAACTTGAAAAAACTTTGAAAGAATTAAATATATCCCATAATCAATTAATAGTTTTGGGAATACTTTCAGGTACAGATTTTAATCTTAAAGGTGTAAAGGGAATTGGGTTTATAATATTTTTAAAAATTTACCTGTTGACAATAATTATAAATTAAAATGGAATGATCTTGATGAAGAAAAAGTAAAAGAAATTTTAATTAAGAGGCATGATTTTAATTTAGAAAGAATACAAAGTTTGTTGGATAAATATTCTAGTGAAAATAAATTAAAAGGACAGAAAGGACTGGGAGAATTTTTTTAAAATTATTTGTTGTAAACATCTTCGATTGTTTTCTCAATACTTTTTCCTATTATTTCCAATGACATATCTCTTTTTATTATTTTTTGATATTCCTCAATTATAATTTTTGATTCCTTTCTATTATTGTATATCCATTCAATTTTTTGACAAGCTTCTTCCCAATCATGCGAAGGATATTCAATCTTTCTTCCAATTTCGTCCCAAATTTTTCCTGCTTTAAATCCAAATAGATAATTTGGAAGATTTGCCATAGATGGTACTGCATTATCTGTCCAATCTTTTCCTACTGGAACGACCGCAGGAATACCACAACTTATTGATTCTAAATGTGACTGACCATAAGTATCTCCTGAACTGGGAAAAATGAATACGTCTGTTGATCTATATATTTCTCTCATTTCTTCCATTGTAAATCCCCTAAATATTGGCAATACTTGCTCTTCTAAATTATTTTTTTTAATTTCATTTTCAATTGCAAATTTTGTATCTTCGTTTTCTGCTTGACCACATATAATAAATAAAAAATCTTTCTTGTTCTTGTCTAAAAAATGTTTTTTAAATGGTTCGATAAATCTATGTACTTTTTTTGTTTTGCCTAACCTTCCAGCATATATGATCTTAAATTTATTCTTAATATCTTTTTTAGTTAAATTTTCTATAAATTGGGAATTTCCTGGTGTCCAGAAATTAGTTTCTATTGGCCAAGGTATATATCTACAATCTCTTTTTGTATAATTTCTTAGTTCTTCTGCATAATCTTTAGTACCTGTTATTAATATATCACTCTTTTTTGCTAAATCAAAAGTGCCTTGCCATAATCCCCAATATGGCATAACAAATATTGATTTTATTCCTTTTTTAATACACGAATCTAAAAGTTCATTTGAGACTTTTGCACTGCCCCTTATTATTGCTATATCTAAATTTGTTTCTTCTATTCTTTTTGCTATTTCTTTATCAGTATAAAAATTTACTTTTTCTTTTTCATTATTTCTTGAATCTCCACAAAAAGCATAACCTTCAACATTATAATCTTTATTTAGAAGATAATTAAAAATTGATTCTGTCCATCTTGCTACACCATCTGGAATATTTCCATTTCTATATCTAAAATGACCTACTAAACCAATTCTTATTTTATTTTTCATAAACTCTGTGTATAAATAAAAAAACTAATTCTTATTTCCAAAGTAATTTATCTAATTCT
>JAGWAD010000011.1:0-11070 GCA_018302105.1 Candidatus Woesearchaeota archaeon | reverse complement strand
CAACTCAATAACTTTTTCTGCATATTCTTTTGCAGCTAAAAAATCACCATTATCTAATTTAGATCTAGCTATCAAACAATAAGTTATTTTTAATTCATTAATTAATTCACCATTCCTAACCACATAACTTCTTACCATGAGATCTGCAGCCTTCAATTCCACATTTTTTTCTTCTAATTCTCTTTCTAATGTTTTTGTTTTTTTTGTTTCTTTATTATAATTCTCTTTGAGAGTTGAATTTTCTAATCTCAAAACTGTTAAATCTGCTCTATAACTTGTAATTTTTCTTTCTTCTTCTTTTAATCTTTCAGCTAATGCATCTGAATTATTAGATCTTAATTTTGATCTTAGATTTTTTATTTCTTCTTCTTTAGTTTCTATTCTATCTTCTAATCCTTTTAAATTTAATTTTAATTCTTCTATTCTTCTTGCGTAGGTTATTTCTTCTGTAGGAATCTCTCCACTGCTTTGTAAATATCCTCTTCTACCTTTTTTGTATTTCTGCCATTTTTCTACAGTATCAATTTCACCTGCAAAATGATTTATATCTCTTAATGTATTACCATAACTTTCTCTTAGGTTATCTGGTGTGTCTGTTAAATCTGAATGAAGCACTCTAGTTTCTTCTTTTTTTGCTGCTTTTATTATATTAACTATACTCTGATCTGGTAAATTTATTTTACCATATAAAATTAGTTGTTCATCTAATCCCAATAAAGATAAAAGATTCCTAGTTAAATCTAAATTTCCCATATGTTTTGCAAATAAGGTTAATATATAAATATTGCCTTTGTCTTTACTCTATAGTAATTAACAGAAACCTTTATAAATTTTAGTTATATTCTTTTTTTATGTCACATCAAGTTGATTCTGGAAATAAACCATTAGGATTTTTATCTTCAGGTATTGAAGAGATTACTAAAACCAGGAACCCGCTAATGCAGACTGGAGCTATTAGACTTGCTGCTGAAGATGGTTATAATGATATTGGAATAGTTTATGGTGCACCTTTTTATAGTTCTGGAAAAATACAAAGTGAGCATTTACCTATTTTAGATGCAGATGGTAAATTAGGAGATTTTTATTGTTTGACTGAAGGTTTTGATAAAGAATTTAATGCAAGAAATTCTAAAGGTCATGTTTTAAGCCTTGCAGCAGCACTTGCATTTATGGAACATTCTTATCCAATATTAAGAGCTGCTGAAAACCCTAGAGAAATGATGAATACTCTGGCTAGAAAAACTGTGGAGGGATTATACAGTAAGGTTCTTAGGAATACACTAAATGGAAATCTTGATATGTCCTTAGTTGGAGTTCTTCCAGGAACTACTGCAGGAACTGCCAGGGTTGTTGCTTTAAATTTAGGATCAACAAATGTTATGAAATATGAATCTCAAACTGGAAATTATTCATTTTTATTTAATGGAAGATCTAATGGTGAATCAGTTTTAAGTTTGGAAGATAGAGGCATTGAACTCAAAGAAGTTAAAGGATATTTGGGTTCTAGTGAGAGTGCCAGATCTTTTATTCCAGCTTCTTTGTCTTATTGGAAGATAGAAGAAACTGTAATTAAAGAAGGAGATGAAATTTATTTATTGAGTTTTATCGCTGATGCATGGATGAATCCTAATTCTGCTAGTAAGCCTTATGTTGGGAAAGCTTTAATGAAAGGAGCTAAGAGAATAAATTTAGTTTCCTCTGCTTCAAATGAAGGAAAAAGCAGACAACCAATTGGAAAAATAGTTGAAAATCTTGCTAAGAAAGTAAATGATCTTGATAAAGAATGGTATCAGGGTTCTAAAATGTGGTGGGATTGTGGTATTATTGGATTAAAATATATTGGAGAAGATAATACTAGCGATTCTAAGGCTTTATATTGCAATGAACTAATTAAACTTGCTGGTGAAACAATTAATATTATGAAACAACTTGGAATTGGAAATGTTGAGCAAAATGATATAAAAGGATTATTGCCTGCACCTTTACAATCTTTAGTAAAAACAGATAAATAATTCTTTAGCAAAATACATTTACCTCATTACTATTTGCGGATTGAATGGTAAATTCTTTGACATTAAATCATATATTCTTTTTGCGTCTTGTTTTCTATTGTTGGATATATAAAAATTCATTAAATTGGAATATCTACTCAACACTGCTTGACTATACAATCCTAAATTCATATCTGTAACTTTATCTAAATTATATTTTTCATTTACAATCATTTTAACATGAGATGCATTTTTAGTGGCTCTTTCTTTATTTTCAAATAAATAATTAAATAAATCAACCATTCTATTTGTATCGCCTGGTTTTGTCCCATATGCTAATTGTGGTTCTACATAAACTTCATGACTTCCATCAACATCTCCCATGATTACAGGGGTTCCCATAAACATTCCTTCTAAAGCAGCTATAGAAAATGTTTCATGGTGGCTTGGGATTGCTAAAACATCTGCAGCTTTTAAATGTGCAGCCAAATCCTCTTTATCTTTTAGCCAACCTGTGAAAATAACACTATCTCTATATTCTGGTCTTATGTTATCATAAACTAAATCTTTACCTTCATATGCATCTCCAACCATCAACAATGTGGCTTCTCCATATTTTTCTTTTATTTTATCAAATGCTTTTGCTAAATCTGCAGCACCCTTTGGAACAGTTATTCTACCAGAATATATTATAATTTTTGCATTGTTTCCACCAAATTTTGATCTTATATTTCTGGCTTTTTCTTTAACTCTTGAATCTTCTGAATATATATGAAAATCAGACCCATTAGGTATTATTACTTCTCTCTTGTTTCCTTTTGAACATTCTGGATACCATTCTTGCGAAGCCTTGTATGTAAAGTTAGTTAAATAAATTAATTTATCTGCTTCTTCTAATAACATTTCTTGAAGTTTACATGCTTGCCAATCTTTGAAATATTTTTTTATTTCTTTTTCTCTTGTTTCAATTGGTCTTGAATTTAGCCAATTCATTACATCTATCATACTTGTATCCTGACTCTCTTCGGCTTCTAAACGACCGTAATGGGCAATTAAACCGTGGACATGATAAATAATAGGAATATGTTCTGCAATAATTCTTATTTTTTTTAAATCTTCTTTATGAAAATTGCATGAGTGTAGATCTATAACAGCATATTTGGCCCAATCTATTTTATTTACAAAATCTTCAAAATTATACCATGTTGGATTATTATTTTCTTCACTAAAACCGACTACTCTTGAATTGGGATCATATTGAATAAAGTCTGAGCCTATATTTCTTGTTTCTAGTTTAGTCCTTAAACTTTTTACTACTGCATCTACTCCACCATTGGATCCCCACCCTGAAAATAATATTCTATCTTCTATCATGTTACTATTCTATGGTAGTTATCAACTTAAAAAGCTTTCGATTTGTTCAACTGCTTTTAAAATAATTCAGGACTTGAAAAAACAGAAGAATCTAAGTGAAATCCAATTTTGTATTTAATGAAACAACTGCCTGACCACCATTATCAATTAATTCTAAGGTTAGATCAACCATTCCACCCATACGGGCAATTAGTCTTGGGTTTCTTATTGGACTATTTATAATATTCCCAACTGGAGCACCAATAAGATTCCATCTAATTTGATAATTTGTTATATTTCCACCAATAATTGTTGGTCTAAATCCATAATTTACATTAGTTCTTAAATTGAATGTCTGATTTGAATTTGTATTATTAATTTGATATACAATGTTTCCGCCCCTATCCAAATTTTCAATATTCAAGGTAAGAATTGGAGTATTTTGTTGATTATATCCACCACCATATTGTGTATTATATGGATTTGTTCCAGGTGCAGGAACATTAATATCTATAATTAATTTTGTTTGCTGGTTTGTTCCTGTTCTCATAAATAAGCATCTTATTGTTTTTGTTCCAGGAGACCTAATAACTAAAGTTCCTCTTCTTGTTCCACCGTTGATTTCCGCCCACCTATCAGGTCTTGCAGGATAATCCCAAGTTATAAGATAATCATTTAAATTTCCATTTTGTATTGTTGGTTCAAAGTATAAAATTTCTCCAATTGTTGCATTTATATTATTTGGATTTTGGTTTGTTGTAAGATCTGGGATTGGATTTCTTCTGTTTCCAATACTTCTATGCACATTTAATGTTGGAATTTCTTGATTCTGCTGATTTGTTCCAGCTGCACCAACATTTACTGTTAATTCTATTGTATTTTCTATTGTTCCATTTCTTTCAAATGTGCAGGTTATTGTTTTCATCCCAGATGTTAATGTTCTTAAAATTCCAGAAGGAATAGTTGCATTTCTCATATATCTAAATTCGTTTCTTGAGGTGTTGCTAACCATATTTATATTATAATCTGCTAAATTTCCGTTATTAATTTCAGGTACTAAATAGAAAGATTCATTTAAATTTGATCTCATGCTAAAATCTGCTTGACTTCTTGAAATTACCGTCCTATTTCTATCTAAAACATTTAAGAAAAATTCTGGATTATTTCTTTGATTTGTTCCACCTTGGTTAGGAGTTACATTAATATATATTGTATCAAAAAGTGGGGCATTATTAACTGGATTTATCCACATACGCACTGGATGAAGCTGATTTAGAGCAACTATTGCTATTGTATGTTCTCCAGGTTGTAAGATTAAATGATGCTGAGCAAATGGTAATGTTAAGTTATTTGTTGTTCCTAATAATGCTGAATGTCCTGCAATCTCTGCTTCTGTTACTGGTCTTCTTCCTCCTGGAAGTAAAATCCAAGCAAATGTTGTTAAGCTAGTTGGTTGTGTTCCATTAAACTGATAGGTAAATGTTAAATCTCTAGGATCATTCTCTGCGATTGTTAATATATTTCCTGATGCAACTGGATTTTGGATTGCTAATCTTAAATTTGTTAAATTTACAATTCTAATTGTTCTATCTGCTCTTCCTAAAGCATTAGTATCTACATCTCTTACAATTACTTCAATTCTATAATTTTCAGGTCTTGTATTTAGTGGTATTGTGTGTGTTATGCTTTCTGTATTTCCTTGCAATGGTTGTCTGTTTGCAAACCATTCACAATGATAATTTCCTTGTCTTCTTCCTCCAAATCTAAATCTGCTTCTTTTTATATCTGCAATTAAAGTTAATTGTGTTCCTGGTTCATAATCTCTATTATCTGGTGTTATTAAAATTTTTACTCTGCTTAATGATTCTTGTCTGTCTGCAGCATGCGTAGAATTCGGACCAGTCCCGCCTTGATTACCAGATCCTCCTCTACCACTATCAGTTAGAGAATTGAAAACTTTTGAACCCATAAGCCCAATTAATGTAAATAATAAAGCAATTATTCCTAAACCAATTAGTAAAGTGAATAAGAAACCTAGGAATGGTGTATCTAATAATGCTCTTGCCTCTTCCGGAAATAACATACCCATAAAAATTAAGGTTAAAAGAATAAATAATATTGCAGGACCCCAAGATAATTTATCTTTTTTAGCAACTATTAAGTAAAATGCAACTATTGTAATAAATAACATACCGAAGATAACAAATGGGGCAATGGTCATTAAAGTCCAGCCTTTATTAGCCATTAACAAAGCCATGCCTAAACCACCAGCAATACCAAATCCTAAATAAATTCCTGCTGCGCCAGTAGGTTCTTCTTTTCCTTCACTATATAATCTTGCAAATCCTAATCTGACTGCACTTGAAATAATTAGGAAAAATGTAAAGAAATCGAACCACCCCTGATATTGTTGATAATAACCAGTAAGTGATGTAAATGCACCATAACCATAAGAAAAAATATCAGCGAAGACAATTGGCAATGATAATATAAACAAGGTTACTAGAAGTAATAGAAATTTCACTCTCTTTTCAATTTGCATATCAAAAAACTACAAAAATAACTATATAAATCTTTTTCTAATTTGTAATTTATGGTAAAATGCATAAAAGTTGAATTAAAGGAAGCAGAAAGAGTAAAGACCGAGATAATTGCTCTACGATTATTTGACTTTCGGTATAAAGTTAAGAAAGAAGGGAATTATATTTTTATTCCTATAACTAAAAAATATTCTAATTATAAAATATTAAATAAAGATTTAGAAAAAAAAGAAACTAGAATTAGTTTTAAGGATTTAATTAAGAAAAAATTTGGAAAAAAATCTGAGAATATTAATACTTCTTATGATTTAATTGGAGATGTAGCAGTGATTGAAATTGATGATAATGTTGAAGATAAGAAATATATTGGAGAAATGTTATTGAAAGTAAATAAAAATGTAAATATTGTTGTTAGAAAAATTGGCGGACATGAAGGAGAATATAGAATACAGAAATACGAAGCTATTGCTATTCGGAATAATCGAAATATGACTAGCGGCTTGGAGACAATTCATACTGAATCTGGTGTTAAAGTTAAGTTAGATTTGAATAAAGTTTATTTTACTTCGAGGTGGGCTAGTGAAAGGTTGAGGATAGCGAAACTTGTAAAAACGGATGAAAGATTATTGGTTATGTTTTCTGGTGTTGGGATATTACCTTTAATAATTGCGAAACATAGCGAGGCCAAAGAAATTTATGGCATAGAAATAAATCCTGTTGCATGCAAATATGCAGAAGAAAATGTTAAGATAAATAAAATAAAAAATATTAAATTGTTTTGCGACGATGTGAGAGAAGTATTATCGGAAATTCGGTTAAATGAAGATATGAAATTTGACAGGATAATAATGCCATTGCCAAAAGATGCTGTTAATTTTTTAGACATTGCTTTAAAATTTATTAATAAAAATGGAATCATTCATCTATATTTATTTTCGCATGAAAGTGAGATTAATAAAACTGTTAGTTATTTGGAGGATAAATATAAGTTTAAGGTTTTTAATATTGTTAAAACAGGACAAAATAAACCAAAGAATTACAGGTATTGTTTGGATATAGCAAATTACATAAATTCTTAGATTGAAAGTGACTTACTGTTAGTCAACAATAAATATAAAAAAATCTAAAAACTTTGTTGGTTGACTATATTACTTCATAAGTATTTGTAATTCTTTTCTGTATTCTGAAATGGTTTCACTTGATTTAATTCTAGTTTTTGTAGCTTCAATTATCATTTCTGTAACAGTAATATTTGCTTTTTCTGCTGCTTTGTCTATAGAACATTTTTCTAATCTATAATCTTCTATAAATATATTTTTTCATGAACTATAATTTAGATTAGATCATATAGACTTTTCTATGATATTTTTCCAGATTTTTGAAAATTTTACAAGTTAATAATATAAATATGAAAGATAACTTAAAATTTAGAAATTCGAAAGGTTTATATATTAATTACCACTATAAAGTGATATAAATTAGGGAGAAAATAAAAATGAATTTACTAGAAAAAGGATTAACAGGACTTTTATTAGGATATACTTTATTAACTGCTGGCTGTGGAGATAAATCTAAAGTTGGTTATAATGGTGTTAGATATTGCGATGACAATGGCGGGTTTTGTATAGTTGATGCGAGACTTGGAGAAGCAAGAGTTCCAGTAATGACCTTACATAAAGCTGATGGTAAAATAAACGAAGTTGTAGGTTTTGAAACAATGAATGGAAAATTAATTACTGTAACAAGAGCTCCAGCAAGGAAAGTGACAATTAACTATGATCTTGAAAATAATACTGGAAAAATGCCTTAAATTCTTAACCAGAGAATTAATAAGTTTTGTTTTCTAATCTATAATGGCGCAATGATGTTGTGAACACCCGCTGAGGTAACTGTGAAGGATGGTAGTAGCTTCTGAGCGCCTATTAATTATCGACGAACGACTGGAGTCTATGGACTATTTGAGTTAATACAAAAATTTAAATAACTCTTAAACAGGATTTATTTATGATTAAAAAGAGAAAAAAGAATTCTTTAGTTAGCAGAAAGCTTGACCAAGTTATTGAATTGCAGAAAAAGCAGTTGGAAAACCAAGATAAATTAAAGAAACTTGAATTAGAGGAACTAGAAGAATTTAAAGAAGAAGATGAAGATATTGAAGGTTTAGAAGAAACAGAAGAGAATATTTTAAAAAAAGTTGAAGAATTAGAGAATATTGAGAAAAAAATAAGACAAGAAGTTGTTCAACATCCATTAAGAAAAATTACATACAAAGATGTTGGAAAATCAATGGTTGGAGCATTTGTTGGTTTGGTAAGTCATTATGCAGTTCTTGAAGGAGTACATTTTGCTGAGACTATAAGCATCACAAGGGCTTCTTTTATGTTTTTTGTTTCATTAATGATTGGGTTAATTGTTTTATATTATACGGGATTTAGAAAAATAAGCGATATAAGATTATTATCATTGTTGCCTTTGAGATTAATTGTTATTTTCAGCTCTACTTTGTTTACTATTATTTTAGTATTATTTGTAATTGGAAAGTTAGATGGTCTGCATTACATAGAAATTTATAAATCTGTTGCTGTGTTATCAATGCCTGGAATGATCGGCGCTGCTGTTGCAGATTTAATAGGGGGAGAATAATGAGTAAAAAAATAGATTTATTTAGCAGGGTAAATACTTTATGGTATAACTTACTTAATCAAATTCATAATTTAATGCTGCATACACAGACTACTGAACCTGATATTGAAAAAATAAGAAATATAAGAACTGCACTGAATGGGACTTATCAAATATTAAAGAGAATGTTGACTGAGGGAAATAAAGCTATACTTAATAGACAATATGGAATTGCTGTGAAGTCTTGTAACTTGATGATGAAATATACTCTTAAAGATGTGAATGATATAATAAACTTAAGAAGAGAATTACAAGAGATTATGAAATTAAGATTATAATCCTAATTTTTCTGCTGCTTCTCCTTTTGATTTAATTAATGTTGGAGCTTCTCCGCCGTGCCATGTAAATCTTGGTCTTATTTGAACAGGATAGATTTTTTCTGAATTATCATCTAAAACCAAGGCTGCTCCCCTCATTTTTGGTAACATATTAAAATATTTTAATAAATCTCCTGATAAATATGTCTGCATTATTTCATTTAAAGCATCAATGTCTTTTTTTGCTGTTACTCTTAAACTTATTACAATGTCTGTTTGTGTGATTACATCTTTATGGATTTCTCCTGGCTGCTGTGTTGCTAAAATTAATGAAATTCCCGGCTGCCTTCCTTCTCTTAACAATGTTACTAAAGCATCTGTTGCAGGAGTTTTATTTTCTCTAGGTAAGCTTTCATGACATTCATCTACAAATATCCAAACCAGAGGCATTTCTTTTCCTGTTTCTTCTGATGATGTTGAAAAATAAGAATATCCTTTTTTTACATCTTCTAATTCTTCTTTTTTTCTTGCTAACATTCTTTCCTGCATTAATTTTTTGCATACTAAACCAATAACCAAATTCTTTACATTCCATTCTTTGTATGCACTAATGTCTATAACAGAAACTTTTCCCCCTTCAAATATATTTTTTACCGGTGTTGCATTTTTGCTAAAAATTCCCCAGGCTTCTGCTGCTTTGAATAAACTCATTGCTGCATTTTTGATATTTTTTTCTACTATTTCATTTTTTTCTAAAATATTGATTATTTCTTTTATATCATAATTTCCTGTTTTTTTCCTTAATTCTGATATTGTATTTTCTATTAAGATTCCAACTGGATCTAAAGGCAAAACTGCAAATGTTGAACACCAATCTGTTGTGTTTAATTCTGAGGGATTTAATGTAAATTCAAAATCTGCCGGAATGTCTTTTTCTTTATATTCTTTGAAATAGCCTGCTGGAGTATAAATATTAATATCTAAGGATTTTTTTGGTAAATTCCATGAATCTAATAAGTCTTCATCTTTAACATTTTCATAACGCATTGTCCAGAAAATTCCCATTGTATCAAACATAACTACTGCAATTTTATTTTTAACTTCTTCTGGCAAGTGAGCCATTTCTTCTGCTATTACACCAAGCAAATAACTCTTTCCGGAACCTCTTTTTCCAGAAATTAAAACTACATGAGACTTTGTGACATCCATAAATATCTTATTTGACATGGAAGTTGTCTGTCCCATTTTTACATAGTGCTTTCCTAAGAAGACAGTTCCTTTTAATCCTAAGGCCTTTTTATCAGCCTCATTTCTACCAACAACTATTTCGTACATAAGTTACCAAACCTTTATATAGATATAAACTTTATGTTGTTTTTAATGGTTAAGAAACCTAATGAAGAAACAAAGAACAAAACTGATAGCAAGAAAAGTGTTCCAAATAGATATTTTATTCTTGGTGTTATTGGTTTAATAATAGTTTTAGTAATTATTTTCTTTTCTATTGAAATGTTATCTAAAAATTCTGTTAAAACTGGAGATATTGTACAGGTTGATTATGTTGGATATTTAGAGGATGGAAAGATTTTTGATACAAGTATAAAAGAAATTGGAGAAAAGGGTTTATTAAATAAAGAAGCTTATTCACCTCTTGAATTCCAAGTTGGGAAAGGTAATATGATTCCTGGTTTTGAGAAAGCAATTGTCGGATTACAAAATGGAGAAAAGACAAAAGTTGAAATTTTACCAGAGGAAGCATATGGTGCTTATAGGGAAGATTTAGTTTTAAGAGACAATAAAAGAGAATTAGAATTAAAAAAAGATATGAATGTCACTAAGGAAACTTATAAGAATTTATTTGAAAAAGATCCTGTTTTGAATGATGTTATTGAAATGGAATCTGTTCCGTGGAAGTTAAAGGTTAAAAGAATATTAAATAATGAAGTTTTTATTGAAAATTTACTTAGTAAAAATGAGAAGATAACAATTCCCGGAACTACCTGGGAATCTTATGTAAAAGACATAAAAAATGGTGTAATTTTAATAAGACAAAATCCTCAAATTGAAAATTCTGTTGCTTTTCCAACTTCTTCTGGTTTTGTAAGAGGAGAAGTTAATAATGTAAAAGAAGATACTTATGATATAGATACAAATCATCCTTTAGCCGGAAAGAAATTAATTTTTGAAATTACTTTACTAAATATTAAAAGAGAGAATTAATTTTCTATGATTTCAATTTTACCATAT
>JAGWAD010000010.1 GCA_018302105.1 Candidatus Woesearchaeota archaeon | reverse complement strand
GTAATCAGTTGAAGTTAGTCAATTTCTTTTGATGCCCCACTCCGTCAGCAGACGGATTTGCCAGCAGGCAAACCCTTGGGGTGGGGAGGTTCACCAGAACTTTCTAATTCACTAATCTTTTTCTTTACTTCATTCATCCAATGTTCCATAACTATTTTATCCAGGCTCATTTCTTTAATAAAACTTGCTAAACTCTAATATTAATAACTAATTTATGTATTATTATTTTAATTTAATTATACCTATCTACAATACAAAAATTTATTAATATTTTATTTGATTCCATTTAAGATAAAGGGTGATAAAAAATAGTAACTTTAACTCCATTTAAAAGAGGAAAACTTATTCTTATTTCAGGACCAGTATATTCTGGAAAAACAGAAACTATAGAAGGATTGCTTGATAGTGCAAGAGATAGTGGTTTAAGCAGGAATGGAAATTTTTTAGTTTTTAAACACCCATTAGATGACCCGGGAAATCTAGATAAAATAGGAAACCATAGAGTTCTAGTTGCAAATAAACCAAATGAAATTGCTTCTAAAATAACTTCTGAAACAAAGACAATAATGATTGCAGGAATATCCCATTTTACCAAAGATTCAGGTATTGCAGAATTAATTGATGCAATTATTAGAAGTAACAGACAAATAATAGCAACAGGATTAAATTTAGCTTCAGATGGAAAGCCTTATGGTTCCATGCCTGAAATAATGGCTCTTGCTGATGAAATAATTGTTGCTAAAGCATTATGCAATCAAGCTAATTGTGATTCTGAAGCAAATAGAAGTTTAAAAATAAAAAATAAATTCGAGCCAAGATGTGCATATCATCATAAATATACTGATGGTCGTCCAATTTCAATTGATAGAAACGGTTCTTTAGAAATATTTGCAGGTCCAATGTTTTCCAGCAAATCAACTTCTTTAGAAAAGGCTATAAAAAGATATGAAATAAAACAAAGTCCTTATATAATATTCAAATGGAATAAAGATAAAAGGTATCGAGGAGAAATTAATACAATAACTTTGCATTCAGGCCAAAGAATACAAGCATATCCAATTAATTCTTATTCTGAAATTACAGATATATTATCAAATAAAAAAAATACACAAGTTGTAATGATTGATGAAGCACAGTTTATTGACGGATTATACAGTCTTATTTATGATTTGATTCCTCAAGGTTACAAAATTATTTGCACAGGTCTACCAAGGGGATTTAATAGAAAACCATTTGCAGATTTTCCTAAATTAATGTGTTTAGCTGATGATATAAAATACAAAAATGGAATATGTGTTGAATGTCATGACCCGGCAACTGAAAATCAAAGAATGAAAAAAATCAATGGAAGCGTAATATCTGCGCATTACAGCGATCCACTAATCGCAGTTGGAGGCAGTGATACTAATAATGTTGAATATTTTTACGAAGCAAGATGTTTAGATCATTGGAAATTAGATGGAGAACCAAAACTTAGATTTGAGTTGCCTTCAATAAATAATAAACATTAAAAACAAAAGAATATTCCTAAATTTATGGTAAAATGTGAGTATTGCAATAAAAAAATAGAAAATTTATTTTTAGAAAAGATTAAAGGCATTTATATAAGAGAGAATAAAAAATTAATTGCCAAATGTAGTGAATGCCAAAAAAGAGATGATCAGTCAAATTAATTCATTCATAAATCCTCTGCAATTTTTGCTTCCACATCTACAAATTTCTTTCTTTGTATCTGCTGGAAATGCATAATCTGCAGTCAACTCTTCTCCTTTTTTTATTAACCTTTTAGAATAATAATATAATCTTCCATTTTTAACTTTGAATATACAATTTGGGTTGCAGGAATGATTGAGGTATTTTGAATCATTTCCGCCAATAGCACCATCAATATAAGTATTGTCATCAATATAAGCAATATAAGTAACACCTTTATCCAGTTCTTCTCTTCTATCTGACTCTGCATTATCAATTATCTCTCCAGTGTATTCAATAATTTCAGAATTTGCAGGTATATCTTCATCAGCAAATAATCCTTTATTATCAATTGCTGAATTTTTTACTTTTAATTTAAAATTTGTCATATTGTCACTATAATAATAGAAAATTAATACCATTTATAAAATTAGCCCAATATATAGCAAAATATTAAAATTTTAATGCTATTTATATTAATAATTTGCAAAAGATTTATATAGTAACCACTATACCGTAGAAAAATGAGGCAAAAATTAGAGGATCTAGTAACCACTCTAGATCATAAATGGGCTTTTCCATTTAGACAGGCTGTAGATAAATGGTTAGTGCCTGCGAATGTTTTTGTAGTAAGCACTCTTGCATCATTTGAATTAGGCACTAGGTTAGAAGATCAAATAAAATATTATAAACCTAATATGGAAATTTATTATGATAATTTATACAATACACTTGCAACTATGTCTAGTTTTGGATTAACTGCAGCACTTGAATTATTAGTTGCATACCCTCTTGCTAAATTTGCTTGGAATTATTCAAGAAATAGGGATTCAACTTATAATTTTAAATGGGTAAGTAAATTAAAGAAAAAAACAAAAATAAAAATAAATAATTTCTACCAATCAGAATTAGCAGAAGAAATATCTAGAAATAAAATAGGGGGGAAAATTTTAAATTTTACAAAAACTTCAAAAGATGCATCAATTGCATTATATGGGTTAATAAAAAGTCTTATAAGAAATAAGTATGTTACACTTGCATTAATGGGTGGCGCTGGATTTATTGCTGCCCAGGAGTTTTTAGAAAATTATAAAGGAGAAAATGATTTACAAAATACAATTGCATATACTGGCGCAGCCTTAATAGCTGCAACAAGTGCTCTTTCTGCAACAAACTTATTTAATTATTTTAGAAATAAAAAACCAAATGTTGTCTACGGCGGATTTAATAGAAACAAAAAACAATTAGTCCATTCATTTGCAGCCCTTTCTCTTGCAGCCTCTTTAACCCAGGTAGATTTAGATTTATCAGAAGAAATTAAAGCTAAAAGAGACATACCTTCAGATACAAGACCAGTTCAATCAAATTCAGGAACAATAAATGATAAATTTAGGGTAGCTGCAAAATATGCAAACTATTATGGTGTTAATCCTTATTTATTGCAGGCTATTTTAGTTACAGAAACAGGAGTAAGCCACTATAGAATTAGAGGTAGGAAAAGAGAAGTACAAAGAAGTTCAGGTAATGCTTGGGGCATAGCACAATTAAAAGAAATAGCAGTTGTTGATGTTAATTATGGAATCAGGGACAGAAATATTAGGGGTAATAAATTTTCTTGGTATAATGTTCAGCAAAATGAAAATGAAAATATAAGAGCAGCTGCAGGATTTTTAAGAGTTATACAGAACAGGTTAGGTCAACCAGAAACAGATAATGACTTTGCATTGCATGCAATTTGTTATAATGCAGGCTATTCTGAAATTTTGAAAATAATGAGAAGAGAAAAAACAAAAGATGCTTGGGAAATAGTTAACAAAATCGGAAGCAGGGCACGTAAAAATGAAGCAAGGGATTATATTCAGCAAGTTATGGCTTTAAAAGAAATTTATGATTCAAAATTAGTCTGGCCAACAGATAGCAAAAAGATAATTTCTCAATATGGTGTAAAAAGAGGCTCAAATAGAAGGCATTGGGGAATAGATATAAGTCCGAAAAATGGAAGAATGGAAGGAGATGAAATAAGAGCAATTTCTGATGGTGTTGTTGCTGCTGCAGGTTATAGATTTGGAAAAATGGGTTACTATGTTAAAATCTTTCATGGAGAACCAGGAAAAGGTCAAAAAAGATGGGGTGCTTATTCTTATTATATGCATGGAAAAGCAGGAACAATTGAAGTAAAAAAAGGAGAGCATGTTAGGGCAGGAGAAGTATTAATGTTAATGGGCGCAACAGGAAATGCAACAGGTTCTCATTTACATTTTGAAGTTACTCGTATTCCAGAAGATGCAGAAAATTCAATAAAACATATAAATCCTAAATTTGTATTGCCAATGAGAGAAATTCCATTAGAAGAAAGAATCCAAGAAATGCCAACGGTTGCAGCATATGAACCTGCACAAGAAGACAAGCAAAAAAATAAACAAGTAAGATATCATTTTAAACAAGGCAATAATTATTTATCACAAAATAAATGTGGAAATGCAATTAAATCATATGTAAAAGCTTTAGAATATGCTGAAGACAGTTCTTTAGTAGATGATTTACATGAAAGAATAGGAGATTGTTTAAGAAACCTTGGAAGAAAAGAACAGGCAATTGCTTATTATGAAAAAGGTTTAAGATTCCAGGGAGATAGAAGCGATAGTTTAAGAAATAAATTAAAATTATTAAAAACTTAAATTTAAATATTTATAGAAAATATTCTATTTATGAAAGCTTTTGTAATATATCCAACATACCAGATAATTGAAAATAAATCCTATATTTTGTTATTCGGAAGATTAGAAAACAATGAAAGTTTTTTGGCAATAATTGAATATAAATCCTATTTCTTTATAAAAAAAGATGATTTGCATACAGCTTTATCTTTGGAAAATTTTGATTATAAAGAAACAGATTATAAAAATTTTAATAATGAAGAAGTTATAAGAATTATTTTTAATCTTCCATCAGAAGTCCCAAAATTAAGAAAGAAATTTGAAGAAAATAATATTGCATGTTATGAAGCAGATATAAGATTTGAATACAGATACTTAATAGATAATGGAATTCAGGGAGGATTAGAAATAGAAGGAAATTATGAAGTGGGATATAGAACAGATAGGATATACAAAAATCCTGAAATAAAGTTTGTTTATTACAAACCTCCAAATTTGAAAGTATTAAGTTTGGATATAGAAAGTAATAAAGAAAGTAGTGAAATCTATTGCATCAGCTTGATTTGTGATAATGAAAAACATTCATTGATAGTTTCAGAAAATAAATTCAAAAATGCAGTTTCATGTAAGGATGAAGAAGAATTATTAGAAAAATCTGTTCAGTTAATAATATCAATTGATCCTGATATAATTACTGGTTGGAATGTTATTAACTTTGATTTAGATTTAATACAAAAAAGATGCAGGAAACATAAAATTGATTTTTTAATAGCCAGAGATGATTCTAAATGCAAAATAAGAATAGAAAGTAATTTTTTCAGGGAAAGTAAAGCCACTATTTGTGGAAGACAGGTTTTGGATGCATTGCATTTACTAAAAGTTTCATTTATTAAAGTAAAAGATTATAAATTAAATACTGTAGCAAGTGAAATTTTAAATGACAAAAAATTAATTCAATTTAAAAATTTAAAAGAAAAATATAAAGAGCTTGAAGAATTATACAACAATGATCAGCAGAAATTAATAGATTATAACTTTAAAGATGCAGAATTGGTATTAAAAATATTAGAAAAAACAAAAGTTCTGGATTTAACAATTCATAGGTCATTATTAACAGGCATGCCATTAGATAGGGTTAATGCATCTATAGCATCTTTAGACTCTTTATATATCAAAGAAGCAAGAAAAAGAAATATTGTAGTTCCGACAGGAAAATTTGCTCTAAAAGAAGAAGGAATTAAAGGCGGATATGTAAAAGAAGGGATCCCGGGAATTTATGATTATATTCTAGTTTTAGATTTCAAGTCTCTATATCCAAGCTTGATACGTACATTTAATATTGATTCATATTCCTATGTTTCTGATTGTAAAGGAAAAAATTTAATTAAAGCTCCAAATGATGCTTGTTTCAGAAATGAAAATGGTATCTTGCCGTTTATTTTAACAAAACTTTATCATGAAAGAGAAAAAGCAAGAAAAGAAAAAGATGAACTAACCAGACATGCTATAAAAATATTAAGTAATAGTTTTTTCGGAGTTTTAGGAAATCCTAGTTGCAGGTTCTTTGACATGAATGTTGTTAATGCTATTACTCATTTTGGACAATATATAATTAAATTAACTTATGATGAAATTGAAAAATTAGGTTACAAAGTAATCTACCAAGATACAGACAGTTCTTTTGTTATTTCAAATGCAAAATCTTTGGAAGAAGCAAATGAAGTAGGAAGAAAAATAGAAAAACAAATCAATGAATTCTATAAAGAGTTTATTAATAAAGAGTATAATAGGAAAAGTTTTCTTGAATTAAGTTTTGACAAATGCTTTGTAAAATTTATAATGCCAAAATTAAGAAAAGCAGAAACAGGGGCTAAAAAAAGATATGCAGGTTTAATATTAAAAGACGGAAAAGAAGAAATAAAATTTACAGGTATGGAATTTATTCGTTCTGACTGGACAGGGTTAGCCAAGAAATTCCAGCATGAACTGTTTGACAGAATTTTTCATAATAAGGAAGTTGTTGACTATGTTAAAAATTTCTTAAAAGATCTAAAGAAAGGAAAGTATGATGACTTGTTAGTTTATAAAAAAGTAATGAGGAAAGAAATAGGAGACTATGCTGTAGATACTCCAACAAAGAAAGTTGTAAATAAATTACTTGCACAAGGAATTACATTAGAGTCTAATATTATAAGTTATATAATGACGGAAGACGGACCAGAACATGTTGATCATTTGCAACATAAAATAGATTACGAACATTATATTGACAAACAGATAGAACCTATTGCAGATGCTATATTAATTTTCTTTAATACAAATCTTGATAATTTATTAAAAGGCAATAAGCAGAATTCATTGTTTGATTATTGAAATTCAAAGCTGATTGTCGAAGCTTTTTCTATAATCATTTGGCTAAGATTGTTATTATACTCTAAATTTTCAGGCTTAACTTTTAATATATTAGTCATAGCCTTTCTTGCAGTATCTAATTCAGATGATAATAATCCATAAAAGCTAGTAATGCGTAGTAATTGATTGTAATAACTGGTTTTCATTGGCAGAATATAACGATCATTGCATAATCCAGCAAACATTTGATTAGCTGCAAGATAAGTTAAGTTACAAGCAAGATAATTCCAACCAGTCACCTTATTCCTGATATTATTTGAAATTAAAGGTATGTTTATTTTCAATATATCCTCCAGTATTAAGTAAAATCCCTTGCATGTCATAACATCAGACATTATAGAATTTTCCAGATTTGGAGTAATATCTCTTATTAGATTTTTAATCAAATTAATTCTTAAATCTCTAAAATAAGAGACTAAATCCTCTTTTATATTTTTAGGAATAGAATTTTTTGGAGGTTCTAAACTTAAATCTGGAATTTCTGTCAATATGGGTATTTTCCAGTCATAACCTGTAAGAATAATTTCTTTATTATGCTCATTATTTGTAAGCCACAGTTTTATGTTTTTACCCAAAGGCAAAGACACACTATATGTAGGATTATCTAATAAATTCAATAAATCAAAATTAGCATCTTCCATTTTAAAATTATTTTAGAAACCTATAAAAGTTTATCCATATTGGAATTGATATGAAAAACAATAATATTGAAATTGCAAAGAAGAATATCCTTAGAGATTCATTTAAGCCAAAAGATTTTATTGCAATTAAAGGTTACAATTTCGATTCTGGCTTAGATTACAATGCAATTCTTGATTCCTTTTTGGCAACAGGATTTCAGGCTACAAATTTAGCTAAAGCAATAGAAATAATAAAACAAATGAGAAAAGAAAAATGCACAATCTTCCTTGGTTATACATCAAACTTGGTTACTTCAGGATTACGTGACATATTTTGTTATCTTGCAGAACACAAATTAGTTGATGTTATTGTGACAACAGCAGGAGGAATAGAAGAGGATTTGATTAAATGTATGGAACCTTTTATTTTAGGCGAATTTAATGCTGATGGAAAAGAATTAAGAAAAAAAGGAATTAATAGAACAGGAAATATTTTTGTTCCAAATGATAGATATGTAAAATTTGAAAAATTCTTTATTCCATTTTTAGAAGAACTAAATAAAGAAAATAAAATTCATAGTGTTTCTAAAATTATTAATAAATTAGGAGAAAAGATCGATAACAAAGAAAGTATTTACTATTGGTGTTATAAAAATAATATTCCTGTTTTTTGCCCATCTTTTACAGACGGATCTATGGGTGATATGGTTTATTTCTTTAAATATAAACATCCGGAATTTAAAATTGATATTTCAGATGATATAAAAGAATTAAATGATATTGCGATCACTGCAAAAAAAACAGGTTTAATAATTTTGGGATCAGGAGCAATTAAACATCACATTTGTAATGCCAACATGTTTAGAAATGGTGCTGAATATGCAGTTTATATTAATAATGCCCAGGAGTTTGATGGTTCAGATTCTGGTGCACGTCCTGAAGAAGCTATTTCTTGGGGTAAGATTTTGCCTTCTGCAAAACATGTAAAAGTATTTGGAGATGCAACAATATTATTTCCATTAATAGTTGCTAAATGTTTTGCCAATAATAAATAGTATTAGCGCTATTAAATATAAATATTAAAATATAATAATGTTTAAGAATATAATAACTCCTTTATTTTTGATGGTTCAAAACACTGAAAACAGATTATTAGATAGTAAAATTCTATTTGGTCTTGTTCCAAAAATTATTGATATAGAAGGAATAATATTTCAGGATGAAATAAATTATTATAATAATAGCATTAAACAAATTAATGAATTTTTTCTAAAATTGCCAAAAGATTATAATTCAGGTTTAGAAGAGATATGGGTACATGATAAATCTGGAATTCTAAAATTGAATAATCAATATGATTTGTCAGTAAGGTTTAAACCAGGATTTAATGTTCTTTATTGTGATGAAGGTTTAGTTGACTTACCTTTATATACTATGTTATTTAATTATGTAGCACATTCAAGTACTAAGACTATCCTAAATGCAGCATTGAAACAATTTAATTTTCTTGGAGATGATTATGATGTTGTTGCTTTAGCAAAGAGGAATCAACAAAAAGTTTTGGAGGGCTTAGCATTATTAAGGGAAATTTTACCAACAGGCACTGTTATAAATGCTAGAACTAATGAATACTTGGCAATTGGTGAAGTCACTCACAAATTAAAATAATTTTCTAAATGTCAATTGAATATATTAAACTTAGGAAAGAATATAAATCTTATAAACCCGATTATATCTATGGTTAGAATACTATACGGTGTTTGTGGTGTAGGCGCAGGCCATTATATGAGGAGTAAGATATTAATATCAGAATTAATAAAAAAACATGAAGTTTTTATTCTTGCAGGTCTGGCAGCATATGATTATTTTAAAAAAGATTTTAAAAATGTTCATTGGATAGAAGGTTTAGAATTTGCTTTTAAAGATAATAAAGTTTTAAGTTTAAGGACAATATTAAAAAACATTAAAAAAATCTCAAAAAAAAATTATCATCTATTAAAAAATATAAAAATAAAAATAGACAAATTTGATCCTGAAATAGTTATATCTGATTTTGAGCCATTCTCTATTTATTATGCAAAAGAAAACCAGATTAAATCAATAGGTTTTGATAATG
The DNA here is from genome assembly GCA_018302105.1 of Candidatus Woesearchaeota archaeon. Lineage (GTDB taxonomy): Archaea > Nanobdellota > Nanobdellia > SCGC-AAA011-G17 > GW2011-AR18 > JAGWAD01. The sequence goes on along the minus strand of JAGWAD010000010.1, from coordinate 43,655 downwards.
AACATTATTTAATAGAAGGAAACTTTAATTTTCCTGGAAAGTACAAAATTAATTATTTCAAAACAAAATTTATAATAAATTTTTATAAAACAGATGAAACAGTTATTACAATATTTCCAAATCAAAAATTAAAAAAAGAATCAAAATCAATAGCTGTAAGGCCATTAATAAGAAAAGAATTACTAAATGCTAAATCAAAAAATTCTAATAAAATTTTAGTTTACACTTCAATAATTAAAAATAAGAATATATTAGAAATTTTAAAGAAATCAAATCAGGAGTTTATAATCTTTGGTTCTGAAGAAGAAAAATCTGAAAACAATATAATATTTAAAAAATTTAGTGAAACTGATTTTAATAAAGAATTAATTAATTGCAAGGCAGTAATTTGTACTGGTGGTATGAATCTGATAAGTGAAGCTATTTATTTAGGAAGACCCATGTTAGTAATTCCAATAAGAAATCATTTTGAGCAAATTTTAAATGCATTATATGTTAGAACAAATAAATATGGTGAATTTTATGAAGAACTAACAGAATCAAATTTATTATATTTCTTAAATAATTTAGAAAAGTATAAAACTATAAAGTTTCTTCCTGGAAACAAAGAGGCTTTAAATATTATAATTGAATTATTAAAAAGAGGGAAAAAATGAATTTAATTTTACAGATAATTTATTTTCTATTGCCTGCTGCTCTAGCAAATATGATGCCTGTTTTTATGAAAAATAAAATGCCTTATTTAAATAAACCACTGGATTTTAATTTTAAATTAGGTAAAAACAGAATTTTAGGCGATAATAAAACATTTAGAGGTTTAGTTTCAGGAATAATTGGTGCTGTAATCATAGTTTATATCCAGTTAATTTTATACGATTTTAAATTATTCAGGGATTTAAGTTTAATTAATTATTCAACAATCAATTTTTTAGTATTTGGTTTTTTAATTGGATTTGGAGTAATTTTTGGAGATGCAATTGGCAGTTTTATAAAAAGAAGATTTAATATAATTCCTGGAAAAAGTTTATTATTAATTGACCAGATTAATGGAATTATTGGTTTGGCAGTATTTGTTTATCTTTTTTATCTGGCTTCATTAAAAATTTATTTTTATTCTTTGATAATATGGATTTTAGGCCATTTTTTATTTAAATTCATAGGTTATTTATTGAAAATTGATAAAGAAGCTATTTAGAGTTAAGCTTTAAAACTTTTTTATTTTAATCTTTTTATGTACAAAATAACTAGACTAGAAGACTTAGCTGAAAAATTAGGAATGAAACCTGAATTAAGGATATTATTTGATTCTGATAGAGAAGCATATCAAAGGTTTGAAGAGGTAATTGATTCTTTGTTAAAAAATTACAAATTTGGTCCTGCAGTAATTATGACTTCAAGGATAACAAATGCTCATGGAAGAAGTAATAATATTATGAAATTAAAAAAAGGAATGGGTTCTAAGATTTATAGAAGAAGCACAGAAATTTTTAAGTGGTATTATGGTATTGGCTGCGAGCCGCAGGATTATAATAAAATAAAAGAAAAAGATTTAGGAATAACCTTGCAGTCAATTTATAGAGACAACAAATATATTATAGAATTACTAAAACAAAGACACAAGAAAGATATTTGGCATTTGACTATTTAAGATATTAGTTAAACTGTAATATCATTTAATTATAAATAATCATGAAATCATTATTAATAGAAGATTTTAGCTGAATTTTTACATAAATCTTATGATTTAGAAAAATAAATTTTTTATTTATTGCTAAATTGTGAATCAATTAGTATATTCTGCTGTTCGCTCCATTCTTCATCAGGATGAGTCTTGATATATTTAACCCAAAATTTTATGAAATTTATCCTATCTTCAGTATTACTATTTCCTGGTTTTAGTAATTGTCTTTTCATAGTTCTTCAATTAATTTTTTAAGTTTATTAATTTTTTCTTTATCTAATTTATCATTAAATAATTCTTCTACATGAATAGCATCTTCTATATCTTTTTTAGATTTTAAATAATACCTTTTAAATGCTATGTGTCTTTCCAAAGAAGAGATTCTTAATTCTCCTTCAGGAAGAATTGCAATTATAAAATCACTGAAGATTTCAGAATCTATTCTATTTTCTGACCATTTTAATTCAAAATTAGGTATAGCTTGATTAATTCGGGCAAATCTAACTGGAAGACTTTCCATCAAATAGTTATATATTTCATCAGGTTCTTCTGCATTCAAACACCAAAATTCATTTTCCTTTAGCTCTTTAAAAAGTTCGAAGAATTTATCTATTGGAAGTTTTTTAATAAACATATCTATATCTTCTGTAGCCCTTGCCCTTCCCAATAATATTGAGATATATCCAGAGATTATTATATAATCAGTATGTTTAGCAACTATTTTAGTAAAATCTAATGCGAATCTATCTAATTGATTAATTTTTCTATTTAGCTTTATAATCCTTTTATTAACATCATATTCCATTATCATTATATTAAGCTAAAAAATATAAAAGCTTATCTGTGTTATAACGATAGTTTTATAAAAATTAGAATTTGAAATTTCTTTATGACTATAACTAAAATATTAATTATTGGTGATTTACATGGAAATAAGCCTAAAATACATTTCAAAGATTTTGATTATATAATTGCCCCAGGAGATATTTGTTCTGATAAATACCAAAGAAAATATTTAAAAGCTTTTATAAAATCTGAATGGAAAAAGAAAGAAGGTGGGAGAATTGGTTTTTATAGATTTATAAAATTAAAATTTAATTTAGACATAAAAGACTATAAAAAATTTATGAAATATTCATTAAATGACGGAAGAAAAATAATGGAATATCTGGATTCTTTTGGAAAGCCTGTATTTTTTGTACCAGGAAATTGGGATCAAAGCTGGGGAAAAACAAAAATTAAGGAGAAAGATGCAGAAAACAATATTTATTTGTATGCAAAACATTGGCTAGAATTAATGCTTGGAAAGACAAATGAAAGATTAATTAAAAATCTTGATAATATTATAGATTGTCATTTTAAACTATGTGAAGGTAATAATTTTAATATATTGGGTTATGGCTTAAGTGCAGGTCCTGAATGGGGGAAGAAATTAAAAAAGAAATTAAATAAAAAGCAGTATAATGAATTAAAAAAGATTTATGATATTAAATATTTAGGTAAACTATCTGATGAATATTCTAAGAGGAATAAATCCAAGCCAACAATCCTTTTAACCCATAATGTCCCATATGATACAAAATTAGATAAAATTACTGATAAAAGTTCTCCAGTTTATGGGCAGCATTATGGCTCTGTTGTAGCAAGAGATTTCATTTTAAAACATAAACCATTAATTTGTATTGGTGGCCATATGCATGAACATTTTGGAAAAATAAAATTAGGAAAAACCATTGTAATAAATGTAGGATTTGGGGGCAAGGTAAACACTTTATTAACTTTGAAAAATAATAAAATAAAATCGATAAGCCTTTATCCTAAAAAATACGGATAAAATATATGCATAAAAATATAAATAATTTACTTAATGATTTAAAAAAACATTTTTCTCCAATAAAAAATAAAAAAATTCTTCAATGATAAATTCAATGATAAAAAGATGATTGACATTATAAATAATTTCTATAAAAATAAATATACAAATATAGATAATATTGTAAAAGATGTGATTTATTTTTTAAATAAACTATTTAATTGGCCTGGATTACAAATACCTAAATTTGATTATAAGTAGATGAATTACATCTTGCTTTTGATAAGGTGATAAAATATTAGAGAAGCCAAGAGATATTGGTTTTGTATTATACGCTGCAAAACAGGAAGTAATAAAGTTTCAAAAAAAGCAATAAGTAACATACTTAATTCAATTAGTGATAATTAACGAAATAATTCTTTTAAATCTTTTGGAAGGACAGCAATTATATCTTTTATTTCTCCATTTGATATTCTCATTTTAATCATTTGTGTAACTGCTGCAATTGCTTCTTCAGGGGAGATTTTTGTTTCTGGCATTCTTAAAAATATAGCTTTGATAAATTCTGCTTTTTTAAATTTTATAGGTTTATTTGCAGGTTTATATCTTTCATAATAAAAACCTTTCATTAACATAGGCAATTGCTCACCAAATTGAAAAACTTCTTCAATTGTCAGTCTATCTCTTAATGTGTGGAGTACTGCTTTGGTTATTAAATAAGTTTTTTCTTCATCTTCCAATTCAAGATAATTTTTAACATCATGCAGCCATTCGTGTGTTTTATGTAAAGTTTTATCAAAATTTATTTGTGCCATATAATAAATTATTATTTTAAATTAAAGAATATTTAGTATATACTCGTAATAACATTTATAGAATTAATTATTTCTATATAGATTTCCAGAATTTAATTTTCTTTCAACTGTTCTTTCACTCACACCTAATCTTTCTGCTGCTTCTTTCTTGTCTTTTGTAATTTCAATAGCAACATTCACAAGGTAAGATTCAAATACTTTTGTTGCAGTGTCTAAAGATAATTTATATCCCTCAAATAATTTAGAGAATTCTGTAGCTTTATTTTCTAATAAGTTTTTATCTGCTTGTGTTTCAGGCAGGTATTTATTTAATACACTATAAATTGCATCTTTAACAGCCTCTTTTCCTGTATAAAATTTAATAGATTTAGAATAATTATTTTTTGTAATTCTTCTCTGAATAGTTTTTCTGTCAATTCCCAATGTTCTTGCAGTTTCTGAAACATTATAGCCATTTTCAGCCAATGTATGGTCAATCAGATAATTTTTAAATTCATTTTTAGCCTGTTCTAACTTTGGCAAATCTTCAAATCTGGCATGTATTCCTAACTTACTTACTAAACTAGCATCAAATCTGTTTTCTGCTTTTCTAACACCAACTAAATCTCCAAGTTCCATAAAAATACACAGATAAAAATCTTTTTAAGCTTTGCTGATTTCCGACAAAAATGTCGCAGTTTTATGCCTAAATATAGGTAAAATTTTATTAATTTTAAAATCTATACTTATTATGGGGGACAAAAATGTCTTGTAGTGGAAAAAGCTTTGTATCAGTCAATTGGGGAAATGAAAACAGTTATTCAGCTGGTATACCAACAATTAATCGTTATGCCCTGAGTAGAGCAATCCCTGATTATGCAAAAACTTACCAACAAACTGCAATTCCAAGACAAACACAATATCAAAGGATGTTAATTTCAAATCCTGTTATAAACTATGGAATAGAAAGCAGAACAAATTATGCAGGTTATACAAAAAATCCCAATATAACAGAACAAAATGTAAACTTTGTAAATAAAAACGAAATAACAGAGACATTAACAGATCATTTGATTGGAGAATTAGAAGCAAAAATACAAAGGAGCAGAAATGGATCAACAGAAATATCAGCAATTAATGAATAAAATAAATGAAGCAGTTAAATTTGAAAATGAAGATATAGAGAAAGCAAGACAAATGTATCTACAAATTTCAGAAGAATTATTAAATGAAGCCAAAACCGATAAGATTAATAGAATTGATTTCTTAGATATGGCAAATAAATATTATGAAAAAGCACAAACTTTAGAAAATAAAAATGAAGAAAAAAAGTCAAATATAAAATTTAAAGATATATGCGGGTTGCAGGATTTAAAAGATGAAATAAAATTAAAAATTATTGAACCATTAAAATATCCTGAAGTCTTCAAAAGATTTAATAAAAAAATTGGGGGAGGAATAATAATGTATGGTCCGCCGGGATGCGGAAAAACATTAATGGCAGAAGCAGCTGCAAATGAAGCTGGAGTAAAATTCTTTAATTTAAATGCTGCAAATTTGAGAAGTAAATATGTTGGTGAAAGTGAAAAAAATATTTCTAATATATTCAAGGAAATAAGACAAAATGCTCCATGTATTGTATTTTTTGATGAATTTGAAAATCTTGGAGAAGACAGAAATACAGGAACAAAATACTCAAGAAATGAAGTCTCACAATTATTGCAGGAAATGGATGGTTTTGGCAACAAAGATAAACAGGTTTTATTTATTGCTGCAACAAATGCTCCCTGGTTTATTGATATAGCCTTAAGAAGAGAAGGAAGATTTGGTGATTCTATATTTGTAGGTCATCCAGATTTACAAGCAAGAAAAGGAATATTTATCCAAAATTTAATTAAAAAACCAATTTCAGGAAATGTCAATTTTAATTATTTAGCTGAAAAAACAAATTATTTTTCTGGTGCAGAAATTGTTTCTGTATGTGAAAATGCAACTGATAAAGTTTTAAAAGAATTTATAAAAAATAAAAAATTAAGACAGATTTCAATGGAAGATTTGGAAACAGCAATATTAAATAAAAAACCTTTAGCCAGCAAATGGTACGATAATGCAGTTCGTGTTTTGAGAAATACAGGGGACAATGAATTTTTAGAAGTTATTGAGAAAAACTACAATCATAATCTAATTGTAGCATGAAAGTCGAAAACGTAGTTTATATGATAAATTCTGGATGTAACTTTAGATGCAAATTTTGCTTAAATAATTGGAAATATGACAATACTCCAATGTCCAATCTAAGTTTTGATGAAAAAATAAAAATTTTAAATAAAATAAAAGAATTAGGAAGTAAAAATTTAACAATATCTGGAGGAGAACCATTACTCGATAATAGATTAAGCGATTTAATCAGACATGCAAGTGATCTAGGGCTTAATGTTAATTTATTGACAAATGGTTCATTATTAACTGAAGAATTTTTAGACAAAGTAAAAGATAAATTAGAATCTATACAAGTTTCATTAGAAGGAATAAAAGAGATACATAATACCTTAACTGAAACCCAAAGTTATGATAAAGTTGTTAATAATATTAAAATTGTTAAATCAAAAGGAATAAAATTAATGACTAATTTCACTATAACAAAACTAAATTATAAAAATTTAGAAGAATATGTTTTATTATTAAAAGAATTAAAAATTGATGTTGTAAATTTTACTAGGATATATCCTTCTGGCTATGGGAAAAAGAATTGGAAGGAATTGATGATAGAAATTAAGGAATATGAAGAATTTGTTAAAAAACTTAATGAAATTGCTACTGAAAATAAAAATATAAAATTTAGATTAGCTGGTCCGACTCCGATGTGTTTGTTAGAGAAAAATAAAATAAAATTAGAATTCAATACTTGTGGTGCAGGAGTAGACGAACTAGCAATTAACCCAAATGGCGATATTTTGCCTTGTCCATCTTGGCCTAAAGGCATTGGGAATTTATTAAAAAATAATTTTGAAGAAATATTGGAAAATAAAGAAATGAAAAAAATAGTTAATAGAACTGAATTAAATTCTACATGCAAAAGCTGCAATCATTTTTCAAAATGTAAAGGGGGATGTTTATTGCATGTAATAGAAAACAGTGATAGAAAGGATGTTTATATGGTAAAAGCTATTAGTTAAGCTTATAAATTTATAAGAAATATATTTTTTATAAAAATATTATTAATGGGCGATTTCAGTGGTAATTTTTCAGATGAATTATATGATAAAATAAAAAATGAAGAATTTGATTTTGTATTATGCAATGGAGACTTTGCTAATATGAAAGAGATAGGAAAAATTTTTAGAATTCATGGACCAGAACTTTCAAAGATTATTGGCGAAGAAAAAAATGAAGAAATGCGAGTAGAAGCTGTTGAGAAAGCAAGAATACCATTAGAAAGGTTAAACTCTTTAAGAAAACCAGTTTATACTGTCAGGGGAAACAATGAATGGACTTCAAAGTTTGAAACTTTTTTGGAAATTTTACAAAAATATAAAAATATTTCATTAATAGACCTTAAAAAAGTTAAGATAAATGGAATAAATATTATAGGATTTTCTACTTTTGCAGCAACCGAAAGGACAGAAGATTTGGGAAATAGTTATGAAAAATTTATCAATGTTTTAGGAAAAACTGATGCAACTAAAACAATATTACTAGCACATATTCCGCCTTATAACTGTGATTTCGATAAAATTCCAGATAATGCAAACAATTTTAATGCAGGTAAACACGTTGGTTACAAAACAATAGAAAAAATAATTGAAAAATATAAATTTCCTATAATTGTGTGTGGGCATCTTGAAGAATATCAAGGCGAATGCAGAAAAAATAATTCAAGAATAATAAATCCCGGTGCAGCAGAATTAAATAAGTATGCAATATTAGATATCAACAAAGAAGATTTAAGTAAATCTAAAGTTAAGTTCTATAATTTGAATAAATAATTATACTTAAGTGTAAAATATAAAGTTATGAATTACCCTATTTATGTTAAGGAAAGATTTAAATAGTACAAAAGTATACTAAAATTGTACCATGGATAAGATAATAAAAACAATTTTGGCAGAATGGAAGGGGAAAAATATTCCGATAATCATCCCGAGGGATATCAATCTTCAGGATTATCTTAACTTAAAGATTAATAAAATAATTGTATTAAATGGGTTTAGGAGAGTTGGAAAAACATACATTCTATACGGTTTAGCTAATGAACTTCTTAATTTTAATTCTCGTGAAGAAGTTATACATATCAATTTTGAAGATGAAAGGATACCACTTAAAACAGAATTTTTAAGCAGTTTACTTCCAAATGCAGAAGAGTTATTTAAACAAAAAATTAAATATCTATTTTTAGATGAATTGCATAATATTCCTAATTGGAGTAAATGGCTTAGAAGAATATACGACAATAATGATATAAGAATTTTTGTTTCAGGCTCTTCTTCAAAAATGTCTGAAAATGAGATACCAACAGAATTGAGGGGAAGATTTCTTGAGATTAGGATATTTCCTTTATCGTTCAAGGAATTCTTAAAATTTAAAAAAATTGATATTGATTTTAAAGTATTAGATTATTCTGAAAAAGAGAGATCACTTATTTTGAAGTCACTTACAGAATATCTTACATTTGGGGGTTTGCCTGAAGTGGTACTTATAGATGAGAATAAAAAATTTGAATTATCACAATCTTATTATTCTACAGTTATAAAAAGAGATATTGTTGAGAGATATAAACTAAAAAATGAAGAATCGCTAAAAGCCCTTATAAAATTACTTCTTGATTCCAAGGAATATTCTATAAGTAAAAGTTACAATAATCTTAAAAGTTTAGGTTATGAAATTGGAAAATCCACATTGCAAAAATATATTTCTTACATTGAGAGTTCTTATTTCGCTTTTAGTTTGCCTATTTTTTCTTATAAAATAAAAGATCAAATGCAACATCCAAAAAAAATTTATTTTATTGACAATGTATTTATTAATTCAATTTCTACAAGATTTTCCAATAATTTTGGAAGGCTTTATGAAAACATTATTGCTGTTGAATTAATGAGAAAAAGAAAAGAGTGTTATTATTGGAAGAATATGGAAAAAGAAGAGGTAGATTTTGTTTTAAAAAAGGATTCAAAAATTGAACAGTTAATACAAGTTTGTTATGATATTTCAGAACCAGATACAAAAAAGAGAGAGATTAGGGCATTATTAAAAGCTAGCAAAGATTTAAAATGCAAAAATTTATTATTAATTAATCAAAATTACCTTGGTGAAGAAGAATTAGAGTGGTTTGGAATAAAGAGAAAGGTTAAGTTTATTCCTCTGTGGAAATGGTTATTAAATTAATAGACATAATAGCTTTTTTCAGATTAGTTAAGTTTTTAAATTTTATAATTTATTCAATATTGCTTCTATGATGACACAACTCTGAAATGATCAGTGATTGGAATGAACAAACTCTGAGAAGTATTATAATCCTGACTTCCAAATTTTAGCGAACACCTGGAGCGTTAAGAAATTTGAAAATGAAAGGATTTGAACGAATGTGAAAAAGTTCCTGAGCCAAATTCTTTAAAATTAAAATATTTTTGCGAAGGAATTGAGTGTAATCAATGTTAGTTGCCCTGAGCCGAAGGCGAAAGCGCAGCGGGGCAAGTCAGTGGAGTGGCGTTCATCTAATAAGAAGTCGTTCTGGTTAAATGGTATGGTTTATCATTTTTTAATTTCTTTTGTCCTAAAAGCCATAAGTGGTCATTAACATGAATAGAATCTGCGTGTGCAATCTTCTTTTTTATCTTTTGTTTGATTAGTTCTACAATCCAAATAGTATTTGCTCTTAATTCTACTTCCTCCTCGCTGTCTTTATCAATTTGAATTTGATTATCAATTTTATCAGCGAGGTAATCTGAATAAGAGAAAATACCTAATCTTCTTAAAACAAAAGGTAATTTATAATCAGCACACGCAGATTCTATTCATGTTATAAATTAAAAAATGATTGTAGTTAAAAAGTTTTCTGAACTACTTCCACTTTGTAGCCACTCCACTGATTACGTATAACTCTTTATATACGAAGTTACTAATATATTGTGTTTATGACTGTTATAAAGCCAAAATAAACTATACCATAACCTCTTTTTCTGTAGTCATTTTTAAATAACAAAATCTTTGATTTTCATAGAAGGAATGTAAGAATTAAATTTTTTGTATAAGAATCACTAACTGACTTATCTTATTATATATTCTAAATTCGAAAATCCGTTAAGAAATAATATTAATTTCAATCTTAATTCTGTAATTAAATATTAAATTTAAAAAATAAAAAAATTAAACATCTTCCAAGCCTTTTTCTGTAACTTGGAATATTGCTTCTGTTTCAGGTAGATGAGGTGCATCAATCATTTTAGCAACTCTAGTACCTTTCTTTCCTTTTCTTAGATAGACACGATAAGTTGAATTATGGCCAACAATATGTCCTCCAATAGCTGCAGTTGGGTCTCCAAAGAAAGTATCTGGCTTAGACATAACTTGATTAGTTACATAAACTGCAATATTGTAATTTGAAGCAAGTTTCTGTAATGCATGCATGTGTTTGTTTAATTTTTGTTGTCTATCTGCTAATTGACCTCTTCCTGAAAAATCAGCTCTAAAATGAGACATCAGTGAATCAACAATTAACAATCTTATTGGGTTTCCTTCTTTAATCAAATCTTCTACTTTTTCAGCTAAAAGCATTTGATGATCTGAATTAAAAGCCCTTGCAACTTTTATATTTTTTAATAATGCATTGGGGTCTAAACCTCTGTTTTCTGCAATTTGTTTTATTCTTTCAGGCCTAAATGTAGACTCTGAATCTATCCAGACAACCATTCCCTCAGCGCCACCTTGTTCTTTTGGAAATTGAACATTAACTGCTAACTGATGTGCTATAGAAGATTTTCCAGAACCAAATTCGCCATAGCATTCTGTAATTGCTCCACTTTCTATTCCACCACCAAATAAAGAGTCTAAAGACTTTGAAAGTGTTGTTATTTTCAATATGTTTTTCCTTTTTTCTAAAAGTTCTTCACCAGATTCAAAACCCATATTCATAGTATCACGGGCAGCTTTAATCACTTTTCTGGCAGTTGATTCAGTAAGCCCGCCAGCTTCCACCAATTCACCAGGTGAGGCTACAGCCAGCGATAATAAAGTATCAAATCCAGATTCTTTTAATTTTTCTGCAGTTGCAGGACCTACACCAGGTAAATCTTCTACAGTTTCTATCTTAACTTTTTTAATTAACTTTTCTTCTTGCATATCCTCTTGAATTTGCTCTAGTATTTCAGCTTTTCTAACCATATTAACCATCCTCCATTTTATTCATCTTCATCATCATCCTTTTCTTCTTGAGTTAATAACAATTCTTCCATTACTTTTTGCATTAAGACTAATACTTTTGGAATATCATTCTTTCTTAATTGAATAGTTGCATCTCTCCAAGTTCCTTCATTGTCTTTCCATGCTTTTTTTAAACTCACTGTTTTGAAACCGACTATTTCTCCTCTTTCTTTTATTTCTCTTTCATTTAGCCAGATTGCTGCTTCCAATTGGCCTGCTCTAAATTTTTTTATTGGTCCTTGTGTCATATTAATTCCTCCCTTGCTTTCGCTTTTTGTTTCATTACCCAGAACAAGTAGCCCTTAGGTCCTTTCGGTTCTTGTTTCATTCAGGGTAATGATAACTTATCTGATTTTTTATATAAACCCTGTGCGCACCCATGTCCAATGCGTCCAATGCGTCCAATGCTTAAAAATTGCCTTTATGCGTCATATAAAGCTTAAATACAGTGGACATCAAAATTAAAGAATTAAACTTAATAACTGTTCTGGAGAAGAATTTCAAAAATATTGAAAACTTTTTAATATAAATACATTAAAATTAAGTCAGTAGATGGTAATGTAGGTTTCTGAGCGGAGTAAAAACCTATAAAAATCAGTAATTTCTCCTTATTTATAAGATATGAGAGTCTGTCCGAAGTGTAAAAAGAGAGAATAAGAAAGGCTAAGGAATCTGTTAAACTATGGAGAGAAAATAACAAAGAACGATGCAGAGAACTATCTGAAATAAATTACGAAAAAAACAAAGAAAATATCTTAGCCAGAAAAAAAGTATACAGACAAGAGATAAAAGACAAGGATAGAATAAGAAGAAAAGAATACAGATACCAACAAATTGATAGAACAAGGCAACTAGCAAGAATCCACTGGTGAAGACAAAAACAAAAGGCTTTAGCACTAAGAGAGCTCAAAAACATGGAGGAGAAGGCTTATAACTCCAATATCTTCATTTCACCGCCCACTTCGGTACATTACCATCTACTGTAAGTTTAGAAACCTTTTTATATAATCCAATAAAAATTAAAACAAGATGAATTGGGACTTAATATTATTAGTTATATTTTACTTAATACTGTTTACAATCTTTAGAATATTTAGAAATAAATTCGAATTGCAATGGGGAATATTTGCATTATACAGAACCAAAATAGGCTTAGATTTAATGGATAAAATAGCAAAAAAATTTCCTAGAACATTAAACGCTTTATCATACGTTAGTGTAACAATTGGTTTTATTGGAATGGCAATTACACTTGTCTTCCTTGTTATTGGGGCACTAAGTTTTTTATCTCCAGTACCACAGCCACAGGTAGCACCAGTATTACCAGGCGTCAGTATTGCAGGTCTTCCTAAATTATCATTTTGGCATTGGATTATATCTATTTTAATTGCTGCAACAATTCATGAATTTATGCACGGTGTATATTCCAGATTAAATAATGTAAAAATAAAATCTTCTGGTTTTGCTTTCTTAGGACCAATATTAGCTGCATTTGTAGAACCTGATGAAAAAATATTAAATAAAAAAGGAACAAAAGCACAATTATCTGTTTTAAGTGCAGGACCATTTTCCAATATTGTCTTAGGAATTTTGATCTTATTTTCAATGTTAATAGTTTTAGAACCTTTAGGACACTTAGTTGTAGGTGTTCAGGGTGCAGAAATAGGAACAATAAATGAAACTTTTCCAATTATAACAACAGGAATAAAATCTGGAGATATAATAACTGAAATAGACTATGTAAAAATAGATGATGCAAATAAATTCAAATTAGCCTTAGCAGATAACAAACCTGGAGATGTAATAAAAGTAAAAACTTTAGACAAAGAATATGATATTAAACTAGGGGAGAATCCTTCAAATAAAACACAACCCTATTTAGGAATAACATTAAATAAGCTTCAGTTCGGTCCTAAAGAAAGCTTGGGCAGTAATTTTAAATGGCTTGCTGATCTTTATCTTTGGTTTTATTTATTAGTATTCTGGCTATTTAACATTAATTTAGGCATCGGAATGTTCAATCTCTTACCATTAGGCCCAGTAGATGGGGGAAGAATGTTTTATTCTGCTGCTTTACATTTTACAAATAAAGATAGAGCAATGAAACTATTAAAAATAGCAACAATTACTGTTTTATTTTTGATATTAATAAATATGTGGCCTTTTATTTTGAAATTAATTAAATTTATATTCTCACCATTGGCTTTTCTATTCTAAATAATTATTCTTTATTCCATAAATAATCAAATTGATTTGAAAAAGTATTAACAACTTGTTCTGATTTTATTCTTAGAGCAATTATTTCTGGTTCATATACTAAAATTAATAAATTCTCCCCAAATAAAATCCAGACTATTGGCATATAAAGTTCTTCTGGTAAATATTTTATTTCTACGCTTATATGCTTTTTTGCAGCTTTTAATCTATTGAGAAATTGTTGGGATTTTGTTGAAAATAATTTAAATTTTACTCCTTTAAACCATTTTGGAAAATCATAGGGAAATGCTTCTTGTACTTGCAGATTTCCAAAACCTTTCCAATATCTTGGTTTTTCTCTGATAATATCTAGAATCATTGATCTATAACCTTTCTTTCCATGATAAATCTCAAATAAGTTTTTTTCTCTTTTCGATTTATACTTTGATAACAATTCAGGCATTGATTTATTTATTTCTTGTTTTAATTCTTCATAATATTGGATTTTCTTTTGTTTGAATTCTTCAGCTAATGCTTCAAGTTTTTCAGGGTTTGTAGGAATGTAACATTTCTTATTGCCTTCAAATATATAAGTGACAAATCCTTCTTCAATTAACTTGTCTAATGCCTGGTAAACATTTGCTTTGTAAGTACCTGCCTTTTTTGCTATAGAGTCTGCACTTGATTTTCCTAAATCTAATAAAGCAATATAAACTTTCGCAGCAGTTGGGCTAAATTCAAATTTTTTTATCAAATAATTCAATTCTACCATTAAAAGAAGTAGTTAATAACTACTACTTAAATTTAACTAGTTACAGGTTACTACTATATTATAACAAAACATTAAGGAGATGATTAAAATGACAAATGAAAAACAAAGAATATTATTAGTTGAGGATAATGAAGCTTATTCAGATAAGGCTAAAGAATATTTTGCATCAAGAGAAGGTGTTGAAATAGTTCATGTTAGTGATTATAATGAAGCACTTGCAGAATTATTAAATCCTGCAATTGATGCTGTTATTACAGATTGTTTTTTTCCTGAATCTACAGGAACAAATAGTAAAGGATTAGTAAACATAGTGCTAGATAAATTAGTGGATAATATGATAAGCAGGTATGACTCTCAATCTTTTTTAGAAAATGTTTCAAAAGTTGTTGATTTAGATAGGGATCTAAAATTGCAGCTTCAAGCTTATTTTTTACAGGAAAGATATTTCAAAGATCTCAGTGAAAAATTAGGAAAAAGTAATGAAGAAACTAGATCAGGTGAAAATAATATTAAACCTATTTTAGGTTCTTTGAAAACAATCGATAGAACCAAAAGAACAGATCATCTTAGAAATTATTTAGGAATGGTTGTAAGACCAATTGGTGCTAATAGGTGTAGCACTATTGAATTATACAGAAAATTAGAAAAAGCAATAGAGGACTCTGAATCAAATCAGCCACTTGGAATTTTAGTTGTAGAAAAAGCAATAGAATTGGGTAAGCCATATATAATCGCAACATCAACATATCACCATGATGATCTCACGCAGCTAATATGTGATTATCAAAGAAGTTATAATTGGCCTGAAATAGTAGATTGTTCAAATTGGGGAAAAAAAAGAGAGACAAAAGAAAGCATAGAATTTTGGGAAAAAGCCTATAAGGAACTCCAAGAGCAAGTAAGTAAAAATGAATAGAAGTTTTAGAAACCTATAAAAATCTTTATTTATTTTTATTTTTATGATAATTGATGTTCATTCACATTTGCAGTTTCCAAATTTTGAAAAAGACTTAAATGAAGTTATAGAAAGAGCAAAACAAGCAGGAGTTATTTTTATATTATGTTCTGGAGTAGATCATGATACAAATATCAAAGCTTTGGAATTATCAAAAAAATATAATATAATAAAAGCCTCATTAGGCATATATCCATTAGATGCAGTAGGTCTAGGCCATTATGATGATACTAGCCATCAAACAGATATTATGGATGTTGAAGAAGAATTAAAATTTATAGAAAAAAATAAAGATAATATTATAGCAATAGGCGAAATTGGTTTAGATTATTCTCCCAAAGTTGATCCAAAAGCAGAAGAACAAAAAGAAGTTTTCTGGAAATGTATTAAATTAGCTGAAAAAATAAAAAAACCAATTGTAGTTCATACAAGAAAAGCAGAAAAAGATTGCATAGAAATATTAGAATCTTCAAAATTAAAAAATGTTGTTCTCCATTGTTTTACAGGAAACATGAAATTAGTAAAAAAAGCAGAAGAACTAGGATTTTATTTATCTATTCCATCAATAATAACAAGATTAAAACATTTTCAGGAAGTTATAGAAAGAGTATCTTTAAGCAACATCCTAACAGAAACTGATGCTCCTTATTTAAGTTCCATTCCAAATCAAAGAAGTGAACCAGCAGATATAAAAGAAACAATAAAGATCATAGCAAAAATAAAGAATATTACAGAAGAAGAAACTGAAAAAATAATATTTTCAAATTATCAAAAAATATTTCTAAAAAACTGAAAATAGTAAACTATATAAACAAAATTAACCCTGATACCTTATTGGTTTTTACATCCTTGGGAAAAAGAGGTGTAAACTGAGGTGCTAAAAATCAAAAGAGAGGATTAAAACTCTTCTCTATCAAACTTTTATAATCATTCCATTTTTTCCAGGATTAACAATTGTACAGTTTTTAATCTTATCCTTCTTTTTCTCATTTTCATGGAAATGCCCGCATAATGTCAATATAGGCTCAAATTCTTCTATAAACTTTCTTGAACTAATGCATCCCCTATGTTCGTCCCATAATTCATCTAACTTTGTATTATATATTGGGGCATGTGTAACAAAAATTAATTTCTTATTTTTATCAAATGTTTTTTTAAATTCTTTCATTGCTCTTTCCAATTTCTCTTCCCTAGAAGAAAATCCGCCAGTTCCAAATCCAAAGAATAAATAATTATCTATTTCATAACTTGCCAGATGTATATTTATTAAATTATTATATTTCCCGCATATTTCATTTATGTCTATATTTGTTTCATGATTTCCGGGGATAATCAAAATTTTAATATTTAAACTATTAAGAAATTTTGCAATCTCATTTAATCCTGAAGTAAAATTCGACAAGTCACCACAGCAGACTATTAAGTCTGGCTTCTCATTAATTGCTTTATTTTTTATCTCATTTAATGCAGCTTTATTGCAATGCAAATCCGTAAAAGCCAGTAATTTCATAAGATTTATATAAAAAATATGGTTTATAATCATTTCGCAAGAACACTCACTGCTTTAGCTCCGAGTGAATTGCGATAAGAAAATTCTTCTAAAAAATAGAAAATATTTCCAAATTTGAGAAAGGCACTGGACGCATTGGACATGTCCACACATAAGGTATATAAATAAAAAATCCTAAATTAATAAAAATGCAAAAAAGAACATACAAATTTAGATTTTATCCAAGCAAACAACAAGAATATGAATTATATAAATTTCTAGAATTAGCAAGATTTACTTATAATAAACAATTAGAATTAAAAATAAATAAGTATAAAGAAGAAAATATTAATTTAACACAATTTGACTTAAATAATAATTTAATAAAACTAAAAGAAGATAATCCAGAATTAAAGAACATACATTCACAAATATTACAGGAAATAAATAAAAGAATTAAATTTGCTTTCAATAATTTTTATAGAAAATTAAAAACAAAAGAAAATCCAGGATTTCCAAGATTTAAAGGAAGAAATAGATATGATTCAATAACTTATTC
This sequence comes from Candidatus Woesearchaeota archaeon, assembly GCA_018302105.1. GTDB lineage: Archaea > Nanobdellota > Nanobdellia > SCGC-AAA011-G17 > GW2011-AR18 > JAGWAD01. The sequence continues at coordinate 25,980 of JAGWAD010000010.1, read as the reverse complement.
CCAATCAGGATTTAAACTAAATAAGAAATTATATTTATCTAAAATTGGAGAAGTAAATATTGTAAAACACAGAGAAATAAAAGAAAATTCTAAAATCAAAACTTTAACAATTAAGAAAACCTGTACAAATAAATGGTTTGCCTGCTTTAGTGTTGAAGAAGAAATACATAAGAAACAAATAAAACAAGAAAGTTACATAGGAATAGACTTAGGATTAAATCATTTTTATGCAGATAGTAAAGGAAATACAATTGATAATCCAAAATTCTTAAGAAAATTAGAAAATAAATTAGTTAAATCTTCTAGAAAACATTCAAGAAAGATAAAAGGATCTAAGAATAGATATAAATCAAGATTAAAATTAGCTAAAATCCATGAAAAGTTAAGCAATCAAAGAATAGATTTTCTGCATAAAGAATCAAGAAAATTAGTTAATAATTATCAAAATATAGCAGTAGAAAACTTGCAAATAAGAAATATGGTTAAAAATCATTACTTATCAAAATCAATTAATGATGCTTCCTGGAATAAATTTCTACAAATGCTTTCTTACAAAGTGGAAGAAACTGGTGGAAAGATAATAGAAATAAATCCAAGAAATACATCACAATATTGTATTTGTGGAAATAAAGTAGAAAAAACATTAGCTATTAGAATACATAAATGCAATAAGTGTGGAATAGAAATAGATAGGGATGTAATGTCTGCTATTTTAATCAAAAATATTGCTTTTAATAATACAATAACTACTGTAGGAACTACAGGAAGTAATGCTTGGGAAAATGTTTCAGTAGAAGCGTCAATGAACCAAGAAGCTCAGGTGCGTTGATTATTAATTTAATTGACGCTCAATCCCTTTAGGGCTGAGTAGTTCACAATCTTTCCTTAATTATCAGATTTAGTAAATTATTTACATAGCCCATTGTCCCATCATTTAATATTAAAACGTCAAAAGTTTTTGAGTATTTTTCTATATTTTTGTCAACATTTTCATTAAGAAATCCTATTTTTATTATATTCTCATGCTCTAATCCAGACGTCATATCAATATCTTCAAGACTATCACCAAGCAATATTACATTTTTTCTTTTTTTAATTTCATTTTCATAAGCCGTTCCTTTTACTTGCACTTCATTTTTGTTTAATGAATGTATAATTTTTGATTTGTATCCAATTACTTTTTCACCATTACCAAATTTATAAAAGTTTGAGATTATATGCAAATTACCATTTGAAATGCCTTCACTTTCTAAACATCTTTTTATCAAGTCTCCTAATCCTGCTGAAATTATAAGTATTGGGATATTATTCTTTCCTAATAAAGAAAAAAATTCCTTTGTTTTTTCTCTTAAGACAATTTTCCTTTTGTTTATTATATCTTCTATAATCTCTTTATGCATTCCACATTTAATCATTAATTCTAAGTGTTTAGTCCACCATTCATACATTTTCTTGCACTTTTCTTCTCTTGCAATATCATTATTAATTTCAAATGGATGATAAATATCAAATAAGTTGTGTGCTTCTTTCATATAGGATTCTGATAGATAATTTCCTTCCCTTATTTGTGCTATTGTAGTGTGCGATTTTTGTCCGTCTACAGTTGCCTTTGTTAAAGTTTTATCAAAATCAGCAACTATATGAAAGTTTTTAGAATTAAATTTCTTAATCAAATTATTCAGATATTCATTATCTTTTATAATTATATTTTTCATATAATGATTAAATAAATAAGAAATATAAAAGTTTTGGTATTATAAAAAATAAAAAATTAATCTTCTTCAGAATAATAGCCCATCATAAAAGCAGCTTCTTCAAGGCTCACTTCATCATTATCAACTATATCATCAATATACCTCTTTATTTTATTATTTAACCTCATTTTATTCCCCTCCCTTTTCTTTCTAATGGCAAATTTTTTATCTGTTTACTAAACACCCTTTCAATCATTTCTAAATCAAGGTCAATTGGTAGCATTTTTGCACCTCCGTAATATATATTAATTTTCATTTAAAAAAGCCTTGCGGGTGCACATGTCCAATGCGTCCAATGCGTCCAGTGCCACTTAACAATATAAAAATTAAAACATTTAATTATTAATTATCAGAACCAATTTTTCTTATCAAAAAACTTAAATCTAAAAATTTTAAATATAGTAAATAATATAAACTTTTAGCTTAAAAATGATTTACTGTTAGCCAACAACAAACATAAAAAAATCTAAAAAATTTGTTAGTTAACTATCCTTTAGATAAGAATTATTCCTAAACTACTATTTGCATTAAAAAACTTAAGAAAATTCATTTAAAGTTTTGTTATTATATTCAACAGTAAAAATTCTTCCAGAGCCTTTATTATTTTCTTTTAACAATATCAATCCAGATTTCTCTAAATATTTTAATTTTCTCTGTAGCGTTTTATAACTTTTTCCTTCTTTTTCTTTATATATATCAAATAATTCAGTCATTGTCTTTCCAGAGTTATTTTTAATCAATTCTATTAATTCATTATCTTCATTTTCAAATACATCTTCCTTTTTTAATTTAAATTCTTCAAGTTTTGAAATTGCTTGTTCAGCTTCTGCAATATTAATTTTTCTTAGACTTTTTGATTCAGCAATTTCTCCAGATTCTTTCATTAAAAATAAACCAGATCTAATATCTTTAACTTCAAAAGTTTTTTCAGCTATTCTTAAAAAAGCAGAATTATCAAAAGTATTTGCAACAAAAACATATTCTAATCTTTGTTTCAATATTCCTTCAGTTTCATTCATATTATAAGATTGAAAATCTAATACATCAGGTGTCAATCTAGATCTAATCCTATCATCTAAAGTTACAAGAAAATCTTCTCTATTAGTTATTAATATTAAAGTTTTCCTTTTCAAATCTTCTAATAATGAATAAATTATTCCATCATCTTCTAATTTGTCAATTTCATCCAAGACTATGACCGCAGCTTTTTCATTAAGTATTTCACATATTTCACTTAACAATTGGTCAGAATTTTTATTTTGAATCCATTTATATTTTAGTTGTAAACAAATTTCCAATATTATTTTGAAAGTTGTATCTTTTTTCCAGCAGTTTATATAAATGCAATAGACTTCATTTCCAAATTCTTCTTCAAGTTCTTTTAACACATGTTTTACACCAGCAGTTTTGCCAATTCCCGGTCCGCCCTTTATTAGTAAATTTTTTCCATTTCTTCCTTGTAATAGAGGTTTTATAGCAGTTGCAATATATTGCTGTTCATTTTCCCTGTACATTATCATTTTAGGTATATAATCATAATCTAAGAATTGAGGATTAAGAAAAATTGATTCTTCAGCACTTAATATGTCTTTGAATAAGTCAGGCATAAAAATTATAAAGTTTTAATGTTTTTTAATGATTTCTACACTCTAGAACCCTAATTATCTGTTAAATATAGCTTTAAATCCTTGCGTATCTGTTCTATTTCATCTTCATTAAACTTAAGAAGAACTTCTTTGCAATAACTAATAAAAAAAGGACATTCCTCTAAAAGTTTTATATAAATATCATTTTTAACTTCCTTGTTAACATAATACTGAGCATCTTGCCTTGCATCAAACGCCTCTTGTAAAAGACATAATTGTGTATGTGAGAAATATTTTTTGAGAAATTCATTTGCAAAGTCTATTGTGCATTTATGTATTTCACATTTAATTCCCAATCTCATTAGTATAGAATATAATGAAAAATAGAGGGTGTAATATGCTGCAGAAATTTTCCAGTCTTTGCTTCTGGCAAGTCTTGAAGTTTCTAAAGATTCCTCTGCCTTTATTATATAAGCCATTGCTAAATTAATGTTGGGTTCTATTATTTTAATTCCATTTTTTCTTTTTAAACACCAGTTTATTTGATTCATCAGAGTATATGACTATTAAAGTTTAAATTAGTTATTTACAAGATTTTCACATTTTTAGAAATTATTTTATACAAAAAGAAATAAAATCATCAAAACCTTTAATAATTATATGATTATTAACAACTTCATTTATTAAAATATCATCTTTAATACTATTTTTGAAAATTTTTAAATTATAATTTTTAACATTTATTTTTATATTATAAACATTAGATATTTCCCTAATTTTCTCGGGGTTATATTCTCCTATAATAAATAAATCTAAATCAGAATCTTTATTTTGTGTATTATTTGCATAACTCCCAAATATTAAACCAATATAATTAATGTGAAAATAAATTTTCTCAATAATGTCTTTAATAAAGGCGTTATTTTCCATTAACTTTATTTTTTTATAAATTTCCGCAACAACCAGATAGTCTTTTGCAATAAAACTTTTCTTTATTTTATATAACTTTATTTTGCCCTTTGAAGAAGATTCAAGGATTAATTTTTTTTCAAGGAAATCCAGTGAAATTTGTGAAGTTCTTGGACTTATTTTAAGCAGCCGATTTATTTCTCTTATATAATATTGTTTATCAAATCCCTTTGTAAATAAACTCAAAACTTCTAAATGTAGTTCAGTTAATTTTTGTTTGTTTACTATTTTATACATATGTATAATAAGATAAACATAGAAATATAAGCTTTTTGATATTAAATTTATAGATAGAACTAAATTTCTTTTACACCAGAATCGCTTGAAGCAACAAGCCTTACACCATAACCTAGTTGCAATATTGCAGAAATTATTGCCATATGTTCTTTTCCAGACCCGGAAATTAAATTAACAGCAACTTCTGTATCATTTAACTTTCCTTGTAGATTCTTCTTAATTTCATCCCTTATTTCTTCTAAATTTTTATTATCATCAATAATAACCATTTCAGCATTTTTTGTGTTTGAAAAATTTTCTTTGCCAAAAGCATTTGTAATTAAAAATATTTTATCCCATGTTCCTTCCTGTATTAATTTAGAAACATGAATCCAGGTTCCTTTTCCAGTAGATAATGAAGCAACTAAACAAACCATAAAGATAAAAGAATTTAGAAATTGTATATAAAGATTTAGGTGCTTAAATACAAAATTAAATAGTATTATGCGATCCTGTTAAGAGCGAATCACAAGTTGAATTCCTCATCAGGAAAATTTTACATAATAGGACAAAAAGGTGTTCCCTCTTGTTTATTAGTGACATCAAATGTAAAATTGCACAATATAGCAAGAACAAGATATTCCTTTCTTAAGTCTGAATAATTAATAGGATTATCATTTTGGTCATTACAAAATAATTCATTGCATTCATATGCTTGAATTTGTCTTCCCTTTTGTAATTCTACTAATTTTAATACATGCCCAAGATTCAATTTTAATATTTCTGTTCTATCTTTTAAATAATTTTCAGTAACCAGTTGAACAGGTAAACCTCCAGAATAATAAATAGTTGTCCTGTGATCTAAATCTTGGGATATAAAAAAGGGACATCTAATCTCTTTCACATAATCAAATTTTTTTGACTCATGTGCTAAAACATTTGTACCTGCTAATAATCCTACCAATCCCAAAGCAATTACTTTTCTCATTCTTTACCAGTTTCCTCATCCTCAAGTTCTTTAAGCAATTTTTTCTTAACCTTATCTTTTAAATTTAATTCTTTCAATAATTCCTTATACCTGTTTCTTATAGTTACTTCTGTAACTCCTGCTACATCTGCAACTTCTCTCTGAGTTCTTTTCTCATTATTAATCAAAGCAGCAACATATAGTGAAGCAGCAGCAATTCCAGTAGGTCCTCTTCCAGATGTTAGTTCTGCATCTCTTGCTTTATTTAATATATCAACAGCTTTACTTTGTGTTTCAGCTGATAATTTTAAAGCAGATACAAATCTTGGTAAATAGTCTATTGGATTGCTTGGAAGAATTCTGATTCCTAATTCTCTTGTTACAAATCTGTAAGTTCTTCCAACTTCTTTTTTATCTATTCCAGAAGCTTCAGAAAATTCATCCAGAGTTCTTGGAACTTCATGTCTTCTGCAAGATGCATATAATGATCCGGCTACAACACTTTCCATTGATCTTCCTCTTACTAATCCACGTTGTACTGCCATAGTATAAATCCTTGCAGCTTCTTCTTCAACAGATTTTGGCAATTTTAAATATGAACTTACTCTTTTTAATTCTGCAAGTGCCAATTTAAGGTTTCTTTCAATAGCAGTGGAAATCCTATGCTGCCATTTTCTTAATCTAAAGAATTTATTTTTTCCTTTTGAAGATAATTGGTATATCTCTCCTTTTTGTCCAATATCAGTTCCTAAACCTCTATCAAACTTAGTGTAAGTCATAGGACTTCCAGTCCTTCTTCTTTTAGAAGCCTGATCTTCATTAAACTCTCTCCATTCCTGACCAAGATCAATCATTTTTTCTTCTATAACTGATCCGCAATCCCTACAGGAAACCTCACCAATATCTTTTTGAATAAGTAAATTAGTACTGCCACATTCTGGACATTTTCTTATATATTCTACGCCTGTCATTTTTGTAATTTTCCCCCAAAATTCCCCTTTTATTTAACTACTAATCAATAACTTCATACAAAGTTTTATAAATATATTGGTATAATACTATATAAATCTTTCTATTTTTTGTCACTATAAGTTTTAAGTAAAATTTATCAAATTTAATTCTTTTCTTCACAAAACTTATAAAGAATAACCAATTTTCTTAAAAAATGAAGAAACTAATTTTAATATTAACATTGATTTTGCTAATGACATTTGTCTATGCTCAGGAAGAAAAAGATGCATATACTTACATAGATGAAAAAACTGGAGAAACAGTAGTTAAACTTCCTAAAGTTGTATATACTGAAGGAACAATTCCAAAAGGAGAAAATGGGACTTTGGTTCTGACTTATTTTACTAAATCTTATGTAAAACTCTCTGAAGGGTCAAAATTAGACTTTAATGTTTATGGGGATAATATTCAGGATTTAGTTGCTCAAAATAGTTTAATATTGCAGAAAGTAAACAAAGATAGCGCAGATTTTTTGTTTTCACAGGAAGGTTCAGAATATAAACAATTAAAATTCTATCCGGGAGAGGAAAGCCAAATGCGTTTAAATTTTACAGGAAAAATTCCATTCATGTTTGTAGAAATAACCAAATGGCGTTTTTCAGATGATGGAAATAATCATGTAACATTATTTTTTAACATACCAGTAGTTAAGGCTAAGCAGCAGATTGAACCGCAAAAAGAAACTATTGATACTACTAAAGTAAATTCAGGCATAGATAATAAAAACAAATATTGGCCTTATTACATTGGTGGCGCAGTAGCTTTGTTAATTGCTTTAATTCTTATCTTTAAACCAAAATTTAAGAAAAATTAGTTTAATTTTATAGAATAAATTTAGAAAAATTACTGTGCAACTAAAATGCCATTTAAATTTCCTTCTTGTCCAGGTCTTGAAGTCACTTTAACTTTTCCCATACTTGTTTCAATTACTGTTCCTTTCGTTATAATATTTCTTCTGATAAAGTTTCTGTTAGCAGGACTCTCAACTACAGTTTTAATTTCAGCAATTTTAAATTTTTTAGTCTTGGGATCAATAACATTTATCTTATTAGCAGTTAATAATGTAAACTTTAAGCTTCCAGACCTTTCTCTCTTAACTTTTAACTTTTTTTCACCGATTCTTGTATATGTGGGATTATCTCCTAAATTAAATAATCTTTTCTTTCTGTAATCCCTGTATCTTCCACCAGTTGGTTTTCTTAATGATCTTTCTTGTGATATTGCCATGGAATTGAAATTTAGTTAATATTTATAATACTTTTGCTTTAAATCTATTAGAAGCTTATGAATAGTAATAGTTAATCCTTAAAAGGAGAAACTCAATAAATTGAAAAATTAATTAACCGCGCAAAATCAATTAGGCGTATCCTTATAGCCATGTTTTTTATCTAAAATCCACATAAAATAGGTTTTATGGCTATATTACATGTATAATAAAACCGCGCAAAATCAAAATATTTAAATAGGATATTCAATTATAGAAAATATGACTTGGACAAAACCCAAATTTAGTAAGTCTAAAATAGACTGGGCAGAAATATTTTAATTAATATAAATAGTTCAATCAATGAAAGAGAAAAGGCGCTTGAAATATTAGATAACTGGAGAGCAATTCATAGATATATGATGTAGAAAATATTTTTTTAACAAAAATATATCGAAGAGCCAGACCATGAAAATAACATCGTAAAAATCTATCAACCGAAGATTAAAGAGAATCGTAACATCAAAAAGATTATATACTTGATAATTTTTAATAAAGAAAATGAAAACAAAACTTGTATTATTAACTCTGGCAATATTCTTAGTATCAATACTATATGTGACAGCACACGAAGAAACAACTGACTGTAAAGTAGATATAGAAAAATATACTTCTGAAGCTAAAAAATTTGTTAATGAAAATCCAAATGACCAAAACGTAAAATATGGTAAAAGAATTTTAGGAAAAAATGCAAAAATTGAAGTTAAAATTGATGATGAAATATGGCATGCTAACCTTGTAAAAGGCAAAGTAGAAGAGATAGCTAAAGGAAGTATAGAAAAAGAAGATTATAATGTTTACACAACAATGTGTACTTTGCATGATTTGGAAGAAGGAGACTTAACAGCTATGCAGGCTTTAAAAGATAAGAAAATAACCTACAAAGCAAATGGTAGATTTAATAAAATTAAATTAGGAATCATAAGTATGTTCTTTAAATGAAGTTTAATAATAATTACATTAAATTATCTAAATCTTTAAAAATAATAATCTAAATTTCTTTATAGATAGAAAGTGGTTGATGAAGCAAATATTAAAGAAGGTTTAACATACGAAGATGTTCTTCTAATACCTAAATATTCAGATATTTCTTCAAGAAAATTAGTGGATATATCAACAAATCTTACTCCTAAAATAAAATTAAACATACCAATGGTCTCTGGAAATATGGACACAGTAACAGAAAGTCGTATGGCGATTGCAATGGCTCGCTTGGGAGGAATAGGAATCATTCATAGGTATACCCCAATAAAAGAACAGGTAAATGAAGTTCTAAAAGTCAAAAGAGCAGAATCAATTGTAATAGAAAATCCATATACATTAACTCCAGAACATTCTTTAAAAGATGCTAAAAATTTTATGGATGAATTTGGAATTAATGGATTATTAATAACAGACAATGTAGGAAGATTTGAAGGGATATTCACTAGAAGAGATATGATGTTTGAAGACAATTTATTAAAACCAATTTCAGAACATATGACTCCGAAGATAAAAGCAATTACTGCAGAACAAGGCATTGATATAGAAAAAGCAAAAGAAATAATGAAAGATAACAGAATAGAAAAACTTCCATTATTAGATAAAAAAGGTTTATTAAAAGGATTGATAACAGCAAAAGATTTGTTAAGAAAAGAACTTTATCCATTAACACTAAAAGACAACAAAGGGAAATTAATTGTCGGAGCTGCAATAGGTATTAAAGGTGATTATATGGAAAGAGCAGAATCATTAGTTAATGCAGGCTGTAATGTTTTATGTATTGATATTGCTCATGGCCATTCAGAATTAGCAATAAACGCATTAAAAACAGTAAAAGATAAATTTTCTGATATTGAAGTTATAGCTGGTAATGTAGCAACTGAAGAAGCAACTTTTGATTTGATAAAAGCAGGTGCTGATTGTGTTAAGACAGGCATTGGTTCTGGTTGTTTTGCAGCAGGAACACGCATCCTTATGTCAAATGGAACTTACAAAAACATAGAAGAAATTAAATCTGGTGAAAAAATAATAAACAAAGATGGAATGGCTGTTAAAGTAAAAAAATCATTTTGCACAGGAATTAAAAAAGTAATAAAATTAAGAAGTTCAATATTTCACCAATCTACTTATGTAACACCAGATCACAAATATTGGGTTGGAGATTTAAATAGTGTTTCAACTGAAACTATTCATTCAAGAGGTTATGCTAAATTGCTTGAAGTTCAAAGTAAAACAGTTCCTAAAATGTCTAAATATAAGTGGAAGGAAGTAAAAGATATAGAACAAGATGTCTTATTGATGCCTAAGAATATAAACTTTGAGTTGGAAGATTACTTTGAAATATCATTAAATAAACGTAGTGGTGGTAATACTAGATCAGGAATAGAATATGAAGAAGATCTAGTGCTTAAACCATCATATAAATTAGGTTATATATTTGGCACATTTTTAGGTGATGGAACTGCACATAAAGGTGTAAACAAGAAGAATAATTCTCATGTTGGATCAGTTAGGTGGTCATTGGGTCTAGATGAACTTGAAATTGCAGAAAAAATCTCAAAATGTATGTATAATATATCCAAGAAAGAATCAAAAATAGTTTATACAAAGAGAAATACAATCGAAGTAAGGTTTTTCTATAAACCTTTAGCAGATTTCTTACAAGGATTTGGAAAGAAACATAATAAATTTTTACCAGAGAAATATTTAATTAATAATAAAGAGTACTTAAAAGGAATCTGTGATGGATTAATTGATAGTGATGGTTATGAAGAAGACTATGGTAGAAGAACTTTAAATAATAGTTCTAAAAGGATTATTGAGTTATTTGGAATTATTTGTTATTTATTGACAGATGTATTCCCAAATTGTGAAAAAGAAAGAAGGTCAATGGGTAATTTGAAAGGAACTAAACTAGAAAATATTAAACCAGGATTTATCTCTAGGATTATAACAACTGGTGAAAAAAGGTTGACAAAAGATTATCAGCTTGCTAAAATATTAGAAAATAAGGATATAGGAGAGGAAGTAATGGTTTATGATTTAGAGGTTGATTGTCCCACTCATAGTTTTATAGCAAACAATGCAATAGTACATAATTCAATTTGTGTTACAAGATTAGTTGCAGGAGCAGGCTATCCTCAATTTTCCGCATTATTAAATTGTTCAAGAGTTGGCCATGAACTTGGAATTCCAATAATGGCTGATGGTGGTATTGGAGGAATTGCAGGAAATTTTGCTAAAGCAGTTGCTGCAGGTGCATCTACAGTAATGCGTTCAAGATCATTAGCAGGAACAGATGAAAGTCCAGGAATTGCAATAATGAGAAATGGTAAAAAATATAAAATTTATAGAGGAAGTGCATCATTTGGTGCAAATATGACAAGAAATGAAAGAAATAATGAAAAAGTGGATGAAGAATATAATCCAGAAGGAGTAGAAGCAATGGTGCCTTATTCAGGAAGTGTTGAAGAAGTAATTAAACCATTTTTAGCAGGTTTAAGATCTGGAATGAGTTATACTGGTGCACATAACATAAAAGAATTTTGGGAAAAAGCAGAATTTGTAAGAATGACACAGGCATCTATTAAGGAAAGTTATCCTCATGATGTGGAATTAGTTAAATAAATACACAAATCTATAATCTAAAACAAATGAGGAACAAAATGAAAAATGTAATTGTAAGAAATTCAAACAACAATGTATATAAATATAGACATATGTCTAATATAATGGACAAACATCTAAAAAAATGGACATAATAAGAATTTTTATGGAAGAACCAGAAAAAGAGTTTCATGTCAGAGAGATAGCCAGAATAACAGAAATTTCACCAACTACAACATCAAAAATATTAAAAGGATATGTGAAAAAAGGATTGTTAAATCAAAGAAAAGCTTTTTCTCATTTATTATTCAAGGCAAATTTAGAGAGTAAAAAATTCAAAGATATGAAATTATACTACAATATTAAAAAATTAAGAGCTTCCGGGATTATAGAGTATATTATTAATCAATTTAATGAACCAGAAGCAATAATACTTTTTGGCTCATATTACAAAGCTGAAAATATTAAAAAGAGTGATATAGATTTATTGGTAATAAGCCCAATAAAAAAAGAATTAAAATTAGAAAAATTCGAAAAAGAATTGGGACATAAAATACAATTATTCATATATTCAAATAAAGAAATAGAAAGAATGAAAGAGAAAAATAAGGAATTACTAAATAATTTTATTAATGGAATGATAATTCATGGTTTTTGGGAGGTATTCAGGTGAATTTTACAGATTTTATTAATGAAGGAAAAGTTAGGAGATCTTCAATAGATAAAGGATTAGTAAAGTCTTTATTATCAGGTCTAAATACAGACTTAAAATTTCTAGATAAAATAAAAATAGATGAAATATCAGCAAGAAAATTAATGGTTGGTTATTATGATACGTTAAGAAGCTTGTTAGAAGCAATAGCATCCACAGAAGGATATAAGATATATTCACATGAGGCTTTTACATTTTATTTAAAAGAAAAGGGAGAAAATATCTTAGCTGAAAAATTTGATAGATTTAGAAAAATAAGGAATGCAATAAACTATTATGGGAAAGATATAGATGTAGAAGAATGCAGAGAAAATATTAAATCTATGATAAATGTTCTCAATTCACTAAAAAACAAATATCTTAAGGATTTGAAATGAAACTATATTTTATAACTGGAAATCAAAACAAATTAAAAGAAGCAAAAGCAATATTGCCTGAAATTGAAGGATTGGATATAGAATTAACAGAAATTCAAAGCTTAGACCCACATGAAATAATAAAACATAAATTAGAAGAAGCAAGAAAAAAACATGAAGGAACATTTATTGTTGAAGATACTTCACTATATGTAGAATGTTTAAATGGTTTGCCAGGACCTTTAATTAAATGGTTTATGAAATCTATTGGAAACGAAGGAATATGTAAAATTATAAAAGATTTTGATAATAAGAAAGCAAGTGCAAAATGCTTAATTGGTTTTTTTCATGATAAAAATATAGAATACTTCGAAGGGTCTATTAACGGAAATATAGTTGCCCAACAAGGTACTGGTTTCGGTTGGGACCCAATCTTTCTTCCAGACAATCATGAAAAAACTTTTGCTGAAATGGGTTTAGATGAAAAAAATAAGATTAGTCATAGAAAATTAGCTTTTGAAAAATTAAAAGAACATTTGAGTAAATTATAACACAATATCACTTCATAATTTTTATAACTCTGGTTGGACAATCTCTTGCTGCAAGTTTAGTGTCTTTTAAATCACTTTCATTTATTTCTAAAATATAAACATTCTTTTTTAAAATAGAGTTTTTTAATAAAGCTTTACCATCAATTTTCGAAATCTCCCATAATTCAGGAGAATATTCAGCACACAAACCACACCCAATGCAGTCATCCCTATAATGTATTATCTTTGTCATATTTTATCCTTAAATAAATATAATTTATCATTACTTCTTATTTTGTTGTCTATAGGAACTGTAATTATATCTCCCTTTTTTGCATATTCAACATCTGTGTCATTGCTTCTTATGTTTGTAATTTTTGTTTGTACTATTCCTGTTGTTGGACCAGTTATTATAATTTCATCCCCAACTTTTAAAATTCCAGATTGAATTGTAAACTCACCAATATTAACTTTATCATAATATTTATTTGCAATACCTAAAAATACTTTCTCTTTTGTTGCTTTGGATCCATAACTGCCGCTCCACTCACCTAATTGTTTTCCAAGATAGTATCCTCCATGCCAGAAACCGCGGTTATAAACTTTCTCTAATTCATTTATCCATTTCTCTATTTTTTCTTTTGTATAATCTTTGTTAAAATAACTTTCAATTGCTTCTTTATAGGTTTTAGTAACAGTATAAACATACTCAGCAGGTTTTCCTCTTCCTTCTATTTTTAGTATGCTGACACCGCTTTCAATTATTCTATCTATAAAACCTATTGTGCATAAATCTTTTGGAGACATTACATATTTATTGTCCAATAAAAGTTCATCTCCTGTTTCTTCATCAATGACTTTATAACTCCTTCTGCAGTTCTGTAAACATGCCCCTCTATTGGCTGATGCATTATGCAAAGCCAGACTCATATAACATTTTCCTGAAATAGCAACACATAAAGCGCCATGTATAAAAATCTCTATTTTAATTAATTCATTTTTTGGTCCTTTAATTTCTTGTTTTTTAATTTCATCACATATGTTTGTAATCTGATTAATTGTTAATTCTCTTGCTAAAACAATTGTGTCTGTAAATTTTGAAAAGAATTTTACAGCACCTATGTTTGATATATTTAACTGAGTAGAACAATGCACACTTAATCCAATTGATTTTGCATATTCCATAACAGAAACATCACTTACAATAACCGCATCGATATTATTTATTTTAGCAGCATTACATATATTTTTCATTAAATTAATATCATGGTCATAAATTATTGTATTTAATGCCAAAAAAGTTTTTACATTGTTTTCTTTACATATTTCACTTATTTTTTTTAAATCTTCAATTGTGAAATTATTTACAGATCTTGCTCTCATGTTTAATTGTTCAATTCCAAAATATACAGAATCTGCTCCAGCTTTGATAGCAGACATTAAAGATTCAAAAGAACCAACAGGTGCAGTAATTTCTATATTTCTCATGCAAATTAGCAGGAAAAATAATTTTATAAACTAATCTATTTCATTCTGGTATTATTTAAAGAATTTATTAGTTAGATTATTTATTGGATAAACTGTTTCTTTTATTAAAAAAGTAATTGCGTTATATTTATAAATAATACTTTAATTCTTTTCATATATGCGAGGGTAGCAAAGCGGTCAAATGCGCAGGACTTAAGATTAAGATATGAAATCCTGTGACTTAGGTCTTCGCAGGTTCAAATCCTGTCCCTCGCATTAGCCTTATAAACTTTTATTTAAACATATTTTTATGAAAAGACTACAAGAATTAATAATCATACCTATAATCTCTTTTTCCGTGGCTTGTGGAAGCATTGAAGACGAACTTGTTTTAGAAGAATCAAGGCCAGAGCAAGTTAATTTAGATTATTGTAAAAGAGAGGCATATAAAATAGAAATCCAATCTTCTCATATAAATTATAATGATCAAAATAATATAAGAAATTTTTGTTCAGAATATTTTAATTCTTGGCTAGAATCATTTGAAAGATGTATAAATAATAATCTAATTGGCTTGGGTTACAGTAGAAATGTAAATTGTCAGTCAATACCAAACTATATGTATGAACAATTTTTAAATTCTTGTGTGGAAAATCAAATTAGAGATCCAAGTTCTGATATAGAAATTAGTGCTTGGGAATGCTATGAAGATTAAAAAGTTAAGATATATAAATACTAAAAAATTTATTTATTATTATGAAAAAATTTATCACAGAAATTGAGCCAATAGGAATACAGCCTGTAGATATAAAGAAAAAAGATGATATTAAAAAATATGTAAAACTGCCATTAATAGCAAGTTGCGAGATACTTTGGGAGAAAAATATTCAGACTTATAGTTCTTCTGCAAATCGCAAAAATATTGGTAATTACGTTCACATAAATCTTAATTGGAATACACTTTCACCACAAAATAAAAAAATTGGTAGAAAAATAGGCAAAATTGGTAATGATCACGAAGAAAAAGTAGTTTCCTTAAAAATTCCAATCTCTTCACCAAATGAAAAAATTGAAAACATTTCAAATTCTATGATTTGTTTAGTTAGTCAATTTAAAAAACAGAAATTAACTTGGGGATTTTACGCAATAGAAGAATATTTACAAGCTGCCCATATATCTGAAAAAGAATTAGATGCTTACACAAGAAGACAAAATCATATTTGTGATAGAAAAAAAGGAATTATCTGGATAAGTGAAGAAGACTACGAAAAAGCAAGCAAACAGTTAAATCAGGGTACAGAAGAAGTAAAAGGAGTAATAGGATTATTAGAATAATAAATAAATTAATGATGAAAACTTTAGGAAAATTTAGAAGTACATTAAAGATAAGTAAAGAAGTAATAAAATTAATCTGGCAAACTTCCAAAGCATACACAATTTATGTTATAATTTTACTAATATTGACTTCAATAATTCCAATATTGGAGGCATATTTTATAAAAAGAATAATAGATATTTTAACATTTTCATTGCAATCAAAAATAGAATTTAATTCAGTCTTTCTTTATCTTGCCCTTTTTATTGCAGCAACATTATTTGAAAGAATTATTGCAAGCCAGAGAAATGCAATACAAATAATATTAGGAAATCTATTTAATAAAAAAATAAATCAGAAAATAGTAGAAAAAACAACAAAATTAGCTTTCTGGAGATTTGAAGATCCAAAATTTCATGATAAATTAGACAGAACAAGAGACCAGGCAACATGGAAACCATTGAATACATTCTATTATCTGTTTGAAAGTTTAATGAATTTTTTTACATTAGTATCTATTTTAATAGTCTTTTTTACATTTAGTCCATTAATCTCGATTCTAATGATAATATTTACAATTCCAAGTTTGATTGTGCAGCTTAAATATGGAGAAAAATGGTTTAATTTATTGTATGATGAAACTCCAGAATCAAGAAAATTAAATTATTATCAATATTTAATGGCAGGACATTATGAAACAAAAGATATAAAACTATTAAATTTAAGAAATTTTTTATTAATTAAATATAAAACACTATACAATAAACTATTTGAAGAACAAAAAAGTCTTATAGTAAAAAGATACATTTGGGAATTCATGGGTTTTATCTTAAGTGACATTATGCTTGTTGTATTTTATTTTTATCTTGCCTGGCAGACATTTTTACAAAAATTATCAATAGGTGACTTTACATTTTTTAGTACATTATACACTCGTGCAAACATGTCCTTGCAGGGTTTGATAAGAGGAATTGCAGGAGTATATGAAAATAATTTATTTATTAATGAGCTAATTGAATTTTTGAATTTAGAAGAAGAAAAACTTAGTTTAAAACATGAAAAAATTCCAAAAATTATAAAAACAATTGAATTCAGAGATGTCTGGTTTAAATATCCAGGAACAGAAGAATGTGTTCTAAAGGGAATATCATTCATTATTTCTGCTGAGCAAAATGTTGCATTAGTTGGAGAAAATGGTGCTGGAAAAACAACTATTGTAAAATTATTGACGAAATTATATGATCCAACAAAAGGAGAAATATTAATGAACAATATAAATATAGAAAAATTTGATCTTAATGAATATAGAAATTTGATAGGTGTAGCATTTCAGGATTTTGCAAAATTTTTCTTTAGTGTGGAAGAAAATATCAAATTTGGAGATATAAATAGAAAAATTTCAAAGGAAGAAATAATTGAAGTCGCAAAAAAAGCACATATACATAAGAAGATAATGACTTTTCCAAATAAATATTCAACTACTTTGGGAAGGTGGTATCATGAAGGACATGAAATATCCTATGGTGAATGGCAGAGGATTGCTATTGCAAGAGCATTAATAAAAAGATGTCCTGTATATGTTTTAGATGAACCTACCGCTGCCCTGGATGCAAAAGCAGAATATTTAGTATTTGAAGAATTTAAAAAACACGTGATTGGAAAAATTGCAATGTTTATTTCTCATAGGTTTTCTAATGTTAGGTTAGCAAATAAAATTCTAGTATTAGAAAATGGCAAAATAATCCAGGAAGGAAGCCATCAAGAATTAGCAAAAATAAATGGAAGATACAAAGAATTGTATGAATTCCAGGCCAGAAGTTACAGGGAATAAATATTTATAACTCCTAAAATAACAAAAGTATTTTAAATTGGATAAATAATATAATGTTATGGTTCAACAAAGTCGAGAAGAAAAATGTGAAGAATTATTAAATAAACTTGATTCAAATATAGATAAAAAAGATTCACTAAATTCAGACATAAATAAAAATATATTAAGGCAGGCAAAAGTTTTAATTGATAAAGGTGTAAAGAACAGCAGACCTGATTTATATAATAAATATAGGGCATTATGTGCTAAGTTTTATGAAGAATGATAAAGAGTTTATAGAAAATGCAATATCTTTTTAAGCTATAGAAACTAAAATTATATCAGTTTTAATATCAATTTATTGAATAATTAAGCTTAAGTAAACCTTTTATAATTTTCTAAGACTTACATTTTATGACAAAAAGCTTAGTTGACAGATTAAGAAATTTAAGGCATTCTGGAGCAGTTACTTTAATAAAAAAATTAAATGATGAAGAACTAAGAGAAAATTTTCAAGACCTTGTTGAATATAGGGAAGAGATAAAACAAGAACTCAATACATTAAATGAAAGATTTATTTTAGGATATGGAAATATTGCTAATGGGAAAGAAATTGAAATTCATGAAGATTTTAAGATTAAATATGATACTAAATTCATGAAATTAAACCCTAATGAAATCCTAAACAAAATAACACCAAGTGAATATCTGCAAGATTTATCCAATTTATACAATATAAAGAGAAAAGAATTAAATAAAAGAAGAATAACTGGAAATAACCCAAAAGTTGAAAGAGCATATCGTGAAGCATGTTACACATTAAAAACTAGATTTCATATATCTCTTCCAGAAATTGGAAAAATTCTTGGAGGCAAGGATCATTCTACAATAATAAATGCAATTAAACACATATGCGATGAATTAGGTATAGAATACTCTTCTTTATATAATAACAATTCCCAAAACACTTAAAAAACAATTAGATTTTGCACTTCCTTGGTATTTATCCAAATAGGAAGAGATCGTGGGTTCAATTCCCGCCAGAGGCTTTTACAACATAAGTCTAATAAATCTTTTCTTCTATAATTATATATGCACAATAGCTTGGGCCGATGATTTTAGCGGAACCTTTGCTTTAATTAGCAGATTGAAGAACGGCTGAGGCCCAGGCAATAACATTTATAAAATCTTCTTATTATCAAATTATATGCCTAAAGAAGAATTTAATCTAAAAAAAGAATATGAGTCAATTAGTAAAAAATACAAGCTTCCAGATTTTGAAGCCTTAAATAATGAATTTGAATTTAATATAGAAAAAAGTAATTTTCTTTTAAGAAATATAAGAAGAAGAATGTTTGATAAGATGTCTTGGTTTTTAAGAATAGTTGAGAATATAATATTTCCAAGCCAAAGTCATTTATTAGCATATGAAGGAAGTTTTTTTGATGAAGAAAAAAGAAAGGAATTAACAACACTTCATAAAAAAATGATGGTATTTGACAGATTGGCTTTGCTTTTGGATACAAATCCTAATGATGCTGAAGACGCAGGTTATATAAAAAAATTATATAAAGAATGGCCTAGTTTGAAAAAATCAATGCTTGAAATAATATCAATAATAAAAAAATCCTGGGAAAGTGATCTAAAAGAAGAAGATGAAAAATACTTTGGTTAAGCCATTTATAAGAAAAGCACAAAAATCTGATTTTAAAGCGTTTTATAATTTATATAAGAAATTTGAAAGAGAATACGAAGAAATTGCATACGAACCATTTGTCAAAAAAACTAAAAAACAATTGAAAAAAGAATATATGCTTGAAGATATAAAAAAAGAGTTATTTTATATGGCATTTATCAATAATAAGTTGGTTGGTTATTTAGAAGGAATATTAAGAAATTCAAAGACAGGTTATATATCAGATTTATTTGTTTTAAAAGAATTCAGGAGTCAAGGCATTGCTTCTGGTTTAAGAAACTATTTTATGCAAGAATTAAAGAAAAGAAAATATACAAAATTAGAGCTTGATGTAAATATTAAAAATCCAGCAGTTGATTTATATAAAAAATGGGGATTTAAAATAGTAAAATACAGGATGGTTAAAAAATTATCATGGAAATAAAAGAATTAATTGAAAATTTAAATTCTAAAGATACTGAACTAAAGAGAAAATCTGCAAGATTATTATTGGAATATGCAAAACGAGAAATAATAGATGTCCATACAGAAGGCATTTCAATTGTTCTTGATAAAATGGCTGATCATAATTAAGATATTGACGTTCGTTCATCATGTTTTGGTATAATATATTATTTTGTGTTGTTAAATTATGAATCTTGTAAGGTTATGCCAAGAATTATCTCAACTTCAGTAAAACTTTTGACTGATGATAAAGGAGAAAATAAGTATAGCGCATTAGGTATTTTATATGAAGCAGCTGATTTAAATGGAGAAGGAAAATTAATCCTTGATGAAATAAATAAATCTAATTTAGATAAAAATAATCCATTGGTTAGAAAAATAATAAAAAAATGCGAAGAAACATCAAAGTAATTGCAAAATATATCTACCATAATAAAAATGTTTAAAAACTAAAGCATCATTTTCTTTTGAATGATATTAATATTTATAGCTCCACCAGGTGCAGGAAAGACTACCCAATCTAAATTATTAGAAGATAAACTTAATTTAAAGAGAATAGCAACAGGAGAAATATTTAGAGCTTATTTTAAGGATCATGCATCTTGGTTTGATTATACTAAATATGCATTTGAAAATGGGGTTTTATGCTACGATGAAACAATAAATGATTTAGTAAAAAGATATCTGCCCCAGAATAATTATTTATTGGATGGTTATCCTAAAACTTTGCCACAGGCTGAATATTTCAACAATAGATTAACAAATCTCTACAGAGCAATTTATATTCAAGTAGAAAAAGATGTTTTAATCAAAAGACTTTATGAAAGAGAATCTAATGAGAAGACAATTAAATCAAAATTGGAGATTTATGAAAAACAAACTGCACAATTAATTCTTTACTATAAGAATTTAGACATTTTAATAGAACAGGATGGATCAGGTACAGTAGAAAATGTTGCTTCAGAATTAATAACTAAAATTAAGAATTCCTATAACTTATAATAGATATTTTTATTAATTTGATTTTCTATTTATTTTAAATGAAAATTGTAATTTTAGGCGCACCAGGTTCTGGAAAAGGTACGCAAGCAAAATTATTGTCTAAAGATTTAAAATTAAAGCATGTAATAACAAGTGATTTAATAAAAGAAGAAATTAAGAAAAAAACTCCAAAAGGAAAATTATTGGGATTATACATGTATAATGGAAAATTAATTCCAGATAACTTGGTAGATCAAATTATAAAATCAAGTCTGCCAAAAAACAATTTCATTCTTGATGGTTATCCAAGAACAATAGAGCAGGCAGAATTCTTAGAAAAATTAAATAAACCTGACAAAGTAATATTTTTAGAAGTTTCAGATAATATATTAAAAGAAAGAATTTTAAAAAGGTCAAAAATAGAAAATAGAGTTGATGACACAATTGATATTATAAAAATAAGGCTTGAAGTATATAAAAAAGAAACAAAACCATTATTAGATTATTACAAAAATAAAATTCTGAAGATAAGTGGCAATAACCAGCCTGAAACAATAAATAAGGAAATAATAAAAAGATTAAGGCATCCAAAATCATAACAAATTATCTTCTTATTTCAAAAAGTCTTGTTTCAACGAAATTTTTCACTTCTTTAAAATTATGTTGAACTTCATGCATAAGCACATCCATAAAACTTTTAAATATAATGGGGATAAATATTCCAAAAATACCCCCAAATGGTAGTGCAAATATTATTATAAAGTGCATTGGTATAACCCTTAAGGTAGGGATTAAAAAAGCTCTTCCATTTTATACTGTTTTTTAATGTCTTGCTTAAAATTATAAAAAAATGAAAATATGTGATTAACTAAAAATAAGCCTACTGCCCAGATTAAATTATCCAATAAAAAAAGTTCTCTCGGAATTGGACTAAGAAATATTGCATAAACTAAATGAAAGACTCCATAAAAGAATAAAAAGAAAAAAGCACCTAAGTATATCTTCATTTTTATTGTCGTAGCTTGTTGTTCATTAGCCCTATAAGAGAATTGTGGGGCTATAGGTGATTTTAAACTGAGGATTTTTATAAAACTGAATATTCCCAATTATCACACTTTGCATCCAGTACGACCACACAATTTGGCTGAAAGTCCAATGTTTAATTATAGCTACTATAACAAAAATTATATTGATTGTCACAAGCAATAATGCAGAAGGGTCTGATATTGTTCTGCATAGGATCCAAGATAAAAAGTTTTTTATAGGCGGCGGAACAAATAAACCTGAATTTGTATTTTGCATTAAATATCGAATTAACAAATATATTTAAGTATCTTTCTAATAAAATAATAAATTATGGAAATAGAAATTTTAAGGTTAAAAGTGGTTGACTATAATGTTTCCTTCCTGATAAGACCAGTTTTAATCAATTATAAAACCAAATATCCAATTAAAATTTTTCTATAAATGCAATAAAACCATAAATTAGTGTTTTAAATTCTATTTTCCCAATTGGCAATCAATACTTACAAAAAACGTATTAATACTTACAAAAAACGTTATATTTATAAGTGTTTTCACAGTTATTAATTTGATTTGTAATGAATGATCCATATTCAGAAGCAGTTAGTCCTAAGAATAAATATTCCAAATTATCAAAAAAAGAAAGAGAGTTAATAAAAAAAGCCAGAAAGCTTCTGCAGCCTTTAGCAGAAAAATACAATGTTCCAGCAGAAGAATTCTTAAAACAGGAGATGGGAGAAACTGCTCCAGTTTCAATTTTTACAGTAGAATTAACGCCATTAGAGGCAGTTGCTAAATTTCTAAAAGAAAACAAAAATTATTCTTTAAGAGAGATTTCAAAATTAATTTCAAGGGATGAAAGAAATGTATGGCACATTTATTCTGATTCTAAGAAAAAATATCCAAAATTATTCAAGAATATTAAGACAGATATTTTAGTTCCAATAAAAATTTTCTCCAATCAAAAATTGTCTGCACTAGAGTCTATAGTTGTGTATCTAAAAGAAAAATTTTCTTTGAATTATAGTCAGGTAGCTGTTTTGCTGAATAGGGATAAGAGAACAGTCTGGACTGTCTATCAGAGGGCTAAGAAAAAAAATGCTGAGTAAGAATAAGATAAGGAATCTGGAAAGCAGGAAGCTGGCAATAATCCGTAATATAAAATTAGTCCAGGAATTCAAGCAGAAGATAATTAGCTATTCAGAAAATCTTGCAGCCAGATATAAGAATAATGAAATTTCTTGGGAAGAATATACTTCAAAATCAAGTAATATATTAAAAGGAAGGACTGTTGAAGAATGGATAGACTATTATGATCGTTGTATTGCAGATTATCAAAATCAGCTTATTTCATGTAATTGGCAGGTAGAAAAAGAAGAGAATAAATCAAGAAGATTAAGTCAGATATTGGCAATAAGTTTGTTATTGGTTGTTTTCGGATTTGGATTATTCTTGCTTCCTCCATCAAGCCTGACAGGCCTTGCAGTATATGAATCGCAAGCAGTCATAGATGAAAATGTTTCATTTAATATCAATAGTCCAATGCCAAATTCAAGCATTGTAAAATTGATTTTATCAGGACAGAGTAGTTCAAGACTAATTGGAGAATTTGCAGACAAAAATTCAATTATAATCATTGATAATGCAAGCTGGTATAACTTAACTTATTTGGAAATAAATGCAAGACAGTTCAATATATTTGCTCCTAATGCTTCAGGACTATTTAATTTAACTGCAAGAATAATTGATGGTGATACAATAATTGCAGAGAATATAACAGAAATAAGTGTAAGGAATAAATTCAAAGTGCCTGATGCAGAAAATCCTGTTGTAGGTAATGCAGCAAGAAGGGCAGGAGAAATAAATTTCACAATAGAGCTTGGTCTGCCCCCTATGGAAACAACTGAAAATGTTAGCGTGATGGCAACATTAAATAACCAAAGTTCAACATTGCCATTGTTTGAATTTACTATAACAAATAATATTGTGATTATCGAACTTATTAAATTTGACCTTGTAGCAGAAGAGGGAATCTTGAATATAAAAATAATCTTAAATGGCTTGACACTAAATGAGACAACAATACCATTAGAAATGTTAAATAATCGCACACCTGAAAAGCCAGAAATAAAAGATAGCCCTAAAACGCCTGTTAAATTTCCTGATAAGCTATTATTTGATATAAAGATAGCTGTGCCTGAAGAATATTTAGAAATTACTGCTGGAAGCAATCTAACATTCAAAGTCAATATTCATAATTTTGGGGCTGTAGAAACTAATATTACAATTCTTTATAGGATAAAAGATGGCAAAGACATAATTGCAGAAGAAGATTATCTTTCTGTTGCAACACAATATGAATACTTAAAAACTATTATTCTGCCAGATGATATAGAAGCTGGCTCTTATTTTATTGAAGCAGAATTGCACTATAATGATGAAACTGCTTTAGCAACCTCGGAATTTTTTGTAACTTCCAAATATCATTATTCAAAATACTTGAAAATTGCTTTAATAATAACATTAGTATTAATTGCACTCATATTTTTGTCTTTCAAAAAACCAAGTTTGAAAGAAAAATTTAGAAAAAATAGGTTTATATAATTGATGGAAAAAACTATACAACAATGCAATGCATAGGTAAAGATTAAAAACTCTTCTTCTTATTTAATATCATGCAAATAGAAATTTTAAGGTTAAATCATAGAATTTTTAGAGATAAAAGAATAAGTACTCATGTTGCATTGACAGGAAGAGCATTTCATTCTACAAATCTATATTACACAGGCCAAAAAGACAGCGAAATGGAGGAAAGTGTAAATAAAATTACAAAAAAATTTGGTGGGAATTTCAAAATTATGCATATAAAAGATGATGTAAAATTAATAGAAGAAAAAAAGAAGGAAAATTTTAAAATATTGCATTTAACTATGTATGGAGTTTCATTTAAAGACAAAAACTTCTCAAAAGAATCAAAATTATTAATTATTATAGGTGGAGAAAAAGTTGAACCACATATTTACAGATTATCAGACCACAACATTTCTGTAACTTATCAACCAATTTCAGAAGTTTCTGCCTTGGGCATATTTCTTTATAGTATAGTTGGAATTAAAGATGAATTTGCAAATTCGAAAGTGGAAGTAACTCCATCAGAAAGAGGAAAATTTTTAAACCAGTCTTAACTAAAAAATATCTAATGGAAGTAGTAAAAAAGGGTATATTTATTCTAGTGCTATTAATATTATCTAATCTGGTGTTTGCAAATAATATAGAATTAAACTTAACAAGGAAAGATGTTGCAACATCACAACAGTTTGATGGTTTTGTTTTTTTAAACTTAACATCTCCAATAAACTCAAATGCAAACTTAAATTTTAAAATAAATAACCAGGATTATTATCAGAGTATAAAGAATTTCCTTCCACAAAATTTACAGATATTGCCAGGCAAATATGAAAAAACTTCACAGCAAAGTTCAATATCAAAAGAATTTACATTTGATTCTCCAGGCTCAAAATTAGAAATTGCAATAGACTTTTCTTCAGCAGGCTCAAGATTAAGTTCAATAGATGTATCTCAGATAAGAAATTTTTCAATATCTGTTAATGGTATTAACATTGGAGATAACTATCCAACATTGGCAATAGATGTGGGAAACGATAATACAACTGATCTTACATACAAAGGGCAATTAACAGGAAAATTTGAATATGCAAATTCTAGTTATTTTGGTTCTGTTACTCCAACTGTATGGAAAGGCATAAGAAAATCAAGAGATGTATATTGCGAAAAAATTAGTCTAAAACCTTCTTCAAAATATAAAATTGATAGCAGAATTAAAAAAATAAATGATGGTGCAGAATTATATGCTGTAATATCTGAATATCCATTGGAAGCTATTGACTGCAGTGAAATGAAATGCTGTAAACTAATTCTCAATCAAGAATTAGCAAATTGCGAATTAGATAAAGAAATAAATGAAGAAAAGGATTATTTTGCTTGTATTAGTGCATCTAGCCAGGAAGAAGATTTAGATAAAGAATATTACCAAATAGGTGCAGAAAATGACCCGGCAATTGTTCAGGGATTTTATAATGCAATTCCATCACAGATTCTAGATTATGCAATTCTTGTTCAAAGAGCATTATATGAAACTTCAGTCTCTTCTCTTACTAAAGATTTGGAAATAGATAAAACAAGCTTAATTAATTATTTATCTAAGTCTGGATGTGATGATTCTTGTTTGCTAATACCAATAAAAATAACTTCTGAAAATCCAGGAAAACTC
>JAGWAD010000005.1 GCA_018302105.1 Candidatus Woesearchaeota archaeon | reverse complement strand
TTGCTTCAATCTCAACTTTTCCCTGTTTTGCCTGTAAATCTTTTATTTTATCCATTTTTTATGTAAATTATTTCTTCTTCGTCCAAATCTAACTCTTTAATAATGTTTTCATTTTTAATTAGATGCTTAAAATTATTAAAATTCTTGAATGCATAATTTTTTGAAGTATGTGTTAATTTAGCGAATTTTGCTGATATTGCTTTCTTTTTTGATATTTTCATATTGACCTGCCAAATTTTTAATGGTCTCATTGATCTTTTGTAGTTTATTGTTATATTATTTGGTATTTTTTTAATTACAGATATGCCTGAAGAACAAAATAAACTTTGATAAAACATAAATCGCCAATATTGCCATTTTCTTATTCTTCCCTTAAATACATCTGCTTTAGATAATAAGTCATAAGAATTGTAAATATCTTCATTGTCTTTATATTCTAAAGGAAGATTTTCGTCTAACCAGAGTAAATATTCATCTAAATCTACAGAAGTATTTTCCATTATCCTATAATTATTAAAATCTTTTGTCTTAAATATTGTATTTAGTATATGCATAATATCTAAATTGTATTCCCTTGGCTCTTTTCTTGAAATTAATTCATTGTTAATAATATTTGCCTGAAGCTCATTGATAGCTGCCCGAAGGTCGCCGTTAGCGTTTATTATGATTTCTCTCAGGGATTGTTCTGTAAATCTTATTTTTTCATTTTCACATATTTTCTTTAGTATTTCTGAAACATCTTTGGAGTTAATTGGTTTGAATTCTATATTGTTTGTTAATTTTTTTATATCTTTTATTTTTTCATTATGCAAATCATTTGCTGTCAGTACTATTGGAAATTTAGATATTTTTAACAGATTTACAATTGCCTGTGCACCGCCTCTATCATCCATCCCTGATAAACAGTCTATTTCATCAATCAAGATTATTTTTTCTTTTTGAAATAAGCTTTTTTGCTGACACGTATAAACGAGTATTGATTCTATCTGTTCTTTTGTCCTGAAGTCTGAAGCATTCACTTCAACTAATTCATAATCAAATTCATCTGCAATTGTATAAACTGATGAAGTTTTGCAGCTGCCTGTTGGACCATAAAGCAAGGAATGTCTTTTATTTTTTATTAAAACTTTTAATTGTTCTACTGGCTGGGGAATCTCACTTGATAATTTTGGAGTATATTTTTCAGAAAAGCTTTTCATTTTTCAAAAATTTAACTATATCTCCCCTGAATTTTGGATATATTAAATTTACAGTTGGCCATACGCGATCTAAAACTTCACGTTTCATTTCATCTTTTATTATTTCATCTAAAATTTTTTCATTGTATATATTTTCAACCACTTTCTTTGTTATTAGTAATACAGGGACATGGATTTTAAATTCTGTGCTCTCCAATGGATAAATTTTTTCAATTAAACTCTTTACTAAATTTTTATTGTCTTCTAATAAATTATGTATTAATTCGTGGATTAGTATTGTTTTGGCTCTATCTAAATGGTCTACTCTTTTTATTGTCAATGGTCTTGAAATTGCTGCATATTTCATATTCCTAACAATAAAACAATTTCTATTTCCATTAAATTTTAAATTTGCAACTTTTTCTATTTCTTTCATTACTTTTTCTTCATCTTTTTCCCAAATTGCCTCAAATTCTTCTTTGTAAAATTCCATCTCTTTTGTTTGTTCATTACTAAATTCTTTTCTAGACATATCTGTAAGAAGATTGTCATATATTGGTGAATATATAAAGTTTAGTTTCATTTTGCTATGAATGCCAATAGAGATTCTAATTGTATAAACTCATCTGAACCCTCTACTAACCTAAATTCAATTTCCCCACATCTTTCTATAATGTTTAATTTTTTTAAATCTTCAATTTGCATATTTATAACCTCTTTTTGTATTTGTTTTATTACATCTAAACCAGATAAACCATTATTCAGCATAGTATCTAATAATTTATTTCTTGATTCTATAAATTTTTTGTTTAATGCAAGAGTTACTACTTCTGACATATTTTTTGATTCTGTTGTTTTAAGAAAATTACTTAATGTCTCTTTATTTATTTTATCTGATATTGCACTGCATGATTGCAGAATATTCTGTAATTGCCTCACATCTCCGCCACAATTTTCGTATAGTAATTTAATAGATTCTGCATCAATTGATAATTTTTCTTTTTCTGCTATTTTTGTTATTATTTTTTCAATGTCTTCCCTTATCAATGGCTTGAATTTAAAAATTGCACATCTGCTCTTTATTGGATCGATAATTTTACTTGGAACATTACAACTTAAAATAAATCTGCATGAATTTGAATAAGTTTCCATTGTCCTTCTTAATGCCTGCTGTGCTTCTTTTGTTAAGGCATCAGCTTCATCCAATAGAATTATTTTTGGAGCATCAGCTTCTATTGCCATTGTTTTAGCAAAATCTTTTACTTGCACTCTTATTGTATCAATTCCTCTGCTGTCTGAACTATTTAATTCCAAAAAATTGTTTCTCCAATTATCTTTATGCAGGTATTTTGAAATTATTAATGCTAATGTTGTTTTTCCTGTGCCTGGAGAACCACAAAATAACATGTGTGGAATATTTTTTGTTTCTGCTAATGCTTTAACTCTTTTTACTATCTCTTCCTGTCCAGAAATATCTTCAAATGATTGTGGACGATACTTTTCAGTCCAAATTTGTGAGCCTTGCATTATAGAAGTTATTTTTGTTTTATTTATAAAGTTTTATATAGAAAAAGAAATATAAAAATTAAAAAATTTATTCTTTATCCTCAGGTGAATCTTCATTATTGCTTTCTTCTGAGCTTTCCGGACTTGAAGAACCTTCTCCCAAGATTTCAGCAAAACCTACTTTTCTCAGAACTTTAGTTATTCTTACCCTTACAGTTTCTCCTTCTTTTGCATTAGGAACAAATATAACAAATCCTTTAATTTTTGCTACACCATCACCCTTTGCACCAACTGCTTCTATCTTTACGTCTACTTCATCCCCAACGTTTATAGGGGCAAAACTTCTTCTTTCATTATACATATCTATCTCTCCTTAAAAGGCCTTTGCCTGTAATTTTATGTAATTTCAATACTATTTAAAAATATCTAAAATTCAGCAGATAGGTTTGTGAGGCATAAGTTTTTAAATTTATTAATAAACCTAAATTTTATGTATAATTTTAAAGACGTTGAAGATTATGTAACAAATCTTTGGAAAAATCATGATAAAGAGATTAAGGAATCTTTGCAATATAATCCTAAGAAGAAATTATTTTCTTTTTTAGAGGGACCTCCAACTGCAAATGCACCTCCTGCCTTACATCATGTTGAAGTCAGGGTATTCAAGGATTTGTTTTGCAGATTTAAAAATATGCAGGGATATACTGTTCCCAGAAAAGGTGGATGGGACTGCCATGGTCTACCTGTTGAAGTTCAAATTGAAAAAGCCTTGAAATTAAATTCTAAAAAAGAAATAATTAATTATGGGATAGACAAATTCAACCAAAAATGCAGAGAAAGTGTTTTTTCTTATATTAATGACTGGAATAAATTAACAGATAAAATGGCTTATTGGATAGATTTAGAAAAACCTTATGTAACTTTGGATAACAACTATATTGAAAGTGTTTGGTGGTCATTAAAAGAGTTGCATAAAAAAGGATTATTATATGAAGGACATAAAGTTGTACCATTATGCCCGAGATGTGAAACACCATTAAGCAGCCATGAAGTTGCATTAGGTTATAAAGAAGTCCATGATCCTGCAATTTATATAAAATTTAAAATAAAAAATAAAGAAAATAGATATTTACTAATCTTCACAACAACTCCATGGACTCTTTATTCAAATGTTGCTGCAGCAATAAAGAAAAATGCAAGTTATGCTGTTGTTAAACAAGGAGATGAAGAATATATATTAGCAGAAAATTTAGTTAGTAAACATTTTGAAAATCCAAAAATAATTGAGAAAATAAAAGGTGAAAAATTAATTGGATTAGAATATGAACCATTATTTCCTAATTTTAAAGATGCTAAGCCTGCATTTAAAGTAATATCTGCTGATTTTGTTTCTTTAGAAGATGGAACTGGAATTGTACATTTGGCATCTGCATTTGGTGAAGACGATTATTTAGTATGTAAAGAACATAATATTGCTTTTTTGCAGCCAGTAAATACAAATGGAAAATTTACTAATGAAGTGCCTGAATTTGAAGGAAGATTTGTGAAAGATTGTGACCAAGAAATAATTGAATTACTTGATGTAAATAATAAGCTGTTTAAATCTGAAAAAATTTTGCATAGCTATCCATTTTGCTGGAGATGCAGCACGCCATTGCTTTATTATGCTACTAAATCATGGTTTATCAATGTTACAAAATTCAAAGATAAATTAATAAAAAACAATCAAAAAATTAATTGGTATCCTGAAACAATAAAAGAAGGAAGATTTGGAGACTGGTTAAATAATGTTAAAGACTGGGCATTGAGCAGAAGTAAATTTTGGGGGACTCCCCTGCCAATATGGAGGTGTTCTTGCGGGAATGAACTTGCAATTGGAAGTGTAAAGGAATTAAAAGAACTTGGAAAAAATGTTTCTAAAGTCCTAGATTTACACAAGCCTTTTGTTGATGAGATTAAAATAAAATGCACTAAATGTAATAAGGACATGACGAGAGTTCCTGATGTGATTGACTGCTGGTATGATTCTGGATCTGCAATATTTGCCCAATGGCATTATCCTTTTAAAAATAAAGAAATATTTAAAAAATCTTTTCCATATGATTTTATAGCTGAAGCAATTGACCAAACAAGAGGCTGGTTTTATACATTACATGTTTTAGGAGTAATGTTATTTGATAATTTAGCTTACAAAAATGTTGTATGTGCGGGACATGTTGTAGATGAGAAAGGTGAAAAAATGAGCAAGAGCAAGGGAAATGTATTAAATCCCTGGGAAGTCTTTGATAAAGTTGGAGTTGATGCTGTGAGAATGATGTTTTGTTATACTGAACCAGGTGAACAGAAAAGATTTGGTGTTAGTATGATTAATGATTCTATAAATCCTTATTTGAATATATTGTGGAATTGTGTTAGCTTATATAATAATTTAGATAATTTTAAAAAAACAAAATTGGAAATTGAAGATAAATGGTTAATTTCAAAAGCTAACCAATTAATTAAAGATTTTACTGCTGATTTAGAAAGCCACAAATATAATAAATGCATGCAGGCTATGCAAAAATTTGTCAATGAAGATTTATCAAGAGGTTATATTAAATTTGTGAGAGATAGGATAAGTGAAAATGACGGGAATGTGGGCTATACAATGCAATATATATTTGGAATAATCCCTAAATTGCTTGCGCCATTTGCGCCATATATTGGTGAATACTTATATCAAACTTTGAAAATTGAAAAAGATAATAATTTAGTACATTTAAGTTCATGGCCTAAACATAATGAAAAACTTATAGATTCTAATTTAATTACCATTATGAATATTGCTTCTGAAATCATACAAGCAGGCTTTGCATTAAGAGACAAAGAAAAAATTGGAGTCAGGTGGCCATTAAGATCGGCAAGTGTCTATATATATGAAAATGTGATAGGTGAAAAACGAAGTGAAGAATTATTACAAGACTTAGAAAAATTAAGTGAATTAATAAAAAAACAACTAAATGTAAAAGAAGTAATGTTAAAGGTAAAGAAGAAATCCCTAGATGATAAATTTAATGGTGTGATATTTAGTATTGGGGAAATAGAATTTGATACAAAAATTAATAAAGAATTAGAAGAAGAGGGATTTGCAAGGGAAATAATGAGAAGGGTACAATCATTAAGAAAAGAAGCAGGTCTGAAAAAAGAGAACAAGATTGAATTAATGATTAAAATTGATGTTGATTTAAATAAATGGAAAAAACAAATTATGGAAAGAACTGGGGCTGGAAAAATCGAGTTTAAAGTGACTGGCGAAATGCGACATAAGGCTTCTGGGAAAATTAAAGAAAAAGATTTTGAGATTGGATTTAATTTAATTTAATTTTTATTTTTCATTTGACATTTTTTCTTAATTTTGATTTACATTATTGAAATATTACTTTTAATTTGCTGAGATTTAGAAAAATATTTGTATATATAAAATTTAATTTATCTCTGTATAGTTGTTAAAACGCAATTTCCTTTTTAAACAAGCTTTATAAAGTTTTCTTGTTCTTATTTATAAACTCAAGTTTCATGGGGGGATTTAAATTGGTAAAGAAAGAACTAAAAATTGTTAATATTGTTGCAGCAACAAGTTTGGAGCATGATATTCCATTAATTAAATTGGCTGAAAAATTGCCTAATACAGAATATAATCCTGAACAATTTCCTGGTTTAGTAATGAGAATCAGAGAACCAAAAACATCTGCATTGATATTTGGTTCTGGTAATGTTGTCTGTACTGGTGCAAGAAGTATGACAAAATTAAGAGAAGCGATTAATCAAATAATTAAAAATGTTGAAAAGATAGGAATTAAAATAACTGCTAAGCCAAAGGTAACTGTACAAAATATGGTTGCTTC
Source organism: Candidatus Woesearchaeota archaeon (assembly GCA_018302105.1). Classification (GTDB taxonomy): domain Archaea; phylum Nanobdellota; class Nanobdellia; order SCGC-AAA011-G17; family GW2011-AR18; genus JAGWAD01. Next base: position 4,726 of record JAGWAD010000005.1, on the reverse strand, counting down.
TGGGAGCATTGGAATGGATTTAAATCTAAATAAACTAGCAATGGAATTAGATAATACAGAATATGAACCTGAACAATTTCCTGGTTTAGTGTATAAGCTAAGCGGAACAAGGGCAACTTTCTTATTATTCAGTAATGGAAAAATTGTCTGCACGGGAACAAGAAGTGAATCTAAATTAAGAGAAGCTTTGGATTTGCTGATAAAAAACTTACTTGCTTTGAAAAAAGGCTAAGGAGAATATAGATTGATTGTTGGTGCTTAATTATAAGTTACAACTTTTTCTGAATTAATAAGGAAAGAAAAAATTTATAAGGAATAAGCAAAAGAGAATTCTTTTAGTTTTTGATATTAAAATTAATATTGCTTCATTTTTTCGTAATTTTTGTAAACTTTTCACACAATCTTTTTAAATCCCATAAACTATATTTCATAGTAGGGCATATCTTTTTAAAAGTAATTTGATTATAAAAGTAAAAGAAGATGGAAGCTAATGAACAAATAGAGAGGTTTAGGGTATTTATTGAAACTTATTATAAGTCTAAATTATATGAATCAATACAACAAGGAAAAAGATCAATAACATTAAATTTTGTAGACCTGATGCAGTTTGATCATGAGTTATCAAATGATTTATTGGAAAATCCAGAAGACACAATAAGAGCTGCTGAACTTTCATTAGAACAGTTTGATTTAGGAGAGAATTATAAAAATTTAAGGATCAGATTTAATGGCCTGCCTATAACACAAAGAATGAAAATAGGGGGTGTAAGAAGCGAACATTTAGGAAGATTTTTAATGATTGAAGGAATAGTAAGACAGGCTTCAGATGTCAGACCCCAAGTAACAAGTGCTAAATTTGAATGTGCTGGTTGTGGAAATACAATTTCTATTTTGCAGATTGATACTAAATTTAAAGAACCAAGTAGATGCACCTGCGGGTGGAGAGGAAAATTTAGACTTTTGACAAAGGACTTAATTGATGTTCAGCATTTAAAAATAGAAGAATCTCCTGAAAGTCTAGATGGTGGAGAACAACCAAAGAGAATAAGTGTTTTTTTAAAAGAAGATTTAGTTGAACCTTATATGGAGAAGAAAACTACTCCTGGAAGCAGAATCAATATTTATGGAATAGTAAAAGAGGTTCCAATACAATTGAAAACTGGAGCACAGTCTGTAAGATATGATTTAATTTTAGAAGCAAACAATGTTGAATCTGTACAAGAAGATTTTAGCAATATTATTTTAGCTAAAGAAGATCTTGAACAAATTAAAGCTTTAGCTGAAGATCCTAAAATTTTTGAAAGATTTGTTAAATCTATTGCCCCAAGCATTTATGGACATGAAAAAATAAAAGAGGCGTTAGTTTTACAAATGCTTGGTGGTGTAAGAAAAGAGAAACCAGACAAAACAACAATTAGAGGAGATATACACATTCTTTTAGTTGGCGATCCTGGATCTGGAAAAAGTGCTTTATTACAATTTATTTCTAAAGCTGCACCTAAAGCAAGATTTGTAAGTGGAAAGGGCTCTAGTGGGGCTGGATTATGTGTTGCGCCTGATAGTTTGATTTTGACAAATCCGGGAGGTATACATAAAATCAAAGATATTGTAGAAGAAAACCTTAAAGATCATGGTAAACTTTATACAGATAATGTTTGGAATTCATCGAATCCTTATTCTGATAAAAAGATATTTACTTTAGATGAAAATTTTAAGATAAAACCCAAAGAAATTGATCAGTTATGGAGAATTGATCCTCCTGAATGTATGGTTAAAATTACAACCCAAAGCGGAAAACAAGTTATTGTTACACAAAACACTAAATTATATTCTCATGAAAATTCCTGGAAAGAATCTTCAGAATTTTTAGAAGGAGAATATTTGGCTTCTTCCAGAAATCTGAACTTTCCCCAGAATGATAATAAGATTTTTACTTTTGATCTAATTAAATCTAATCCCATAATTGTGAATATAAAATCTAAAGTCAAATTTTTAATAGATGAGATATGTAAAAATAAAAAGATAAATAAAAGAATTTTAGCTAAAGAATTAGGTTTTTCAGAGTTGAGCATTTATTTTAATTGGGTTAATAAAAAAGCAAGGGGAAATATAAAATTGAATAATTTGAGAAAATTGGCTGAATATGCTGGTGTTAAACTTGAGAATGTTATAGAAAATAATACCAAATGTTCGTTATATAATGGTCGCTATATTAATATTCCCAAATATATAGATGGGGATTTTTTATATTTTGCTGGTTTGATTGTTGGTGATGGAGACCTTACTGAAAATAATGATAATGTGACTGTGAGATTTTCCAATAGAAATGCAACTTTAATTAATGAATTTATAAAATTAAGTAAAAAATTATTTAATATTAACCCCAACATTTCAAGCTTAAATTCTGAAAAAAGACCTGAAGCTTGGAGATTTGGTTCTAATTTAGTATTTGAAATTTTAGAAGAATTGGGAATCCCCTTATCACCTAAGTCTCATAAAATAGATATGAGCAACAAGTTATTGAATATAAATAATTTTATTTTATCAAATTATTTAAGGGGTTATTTTGATACTGATGGCGGAGGAATAGAAAGGACTAAAAAAGGTTCAAATTATATTGAAAGTAGTTCGACAAGTAAAATATTTTCAGAGAAATTAAAATTAGTTCTTTTAAGATATGGTATACATTCAAAAATAAAAGAAAAAGATCCCCGACCTAATGAAAAAGTTAATAGTAAAAATAAAAAATATCCAATAATAATTAGTGGAAAAAGAAATTTGGAACTATTCAGGGAATTTATAGGATTTAATCATCCAGATAAAAAAACCAAATTGGATCGTATAATAAATAAAATAAATAAATACGATACTAACATAGATATCATTCCCAGTGCAAGAATTCTTATTAAAAAAATAGAAAATGATTTGAAAATTAAGATATTGAAGAGAAGCGATAAAAGCGGAATAAGTAGACAGTATTTGCAGAACTTGTTAAAAAATTTAAATCATATAGAACATGATAATATTAAAACTTTAAAATTGCTAGCTGATTCAGATATCTTTTGGGATAAAATAATTAAAATTGAATTTATTAAAGACCATGGATATGAATATGTTTATGATCTTACAGTCAAAGATTCTCATAATTTTATTGTTAATGGTTTATTAGTCCATAATACTGCTTCAGTTGTCAAAGATGAATTCTTGAAGGGATGGGCATTAGAGGCTGGAGCATTAGTATTGGCAAATAAGGGAATATGTGTATGTGATGAGTTAGATAAATTAGACAAAGATGATACTGCTGCTTTACATAGTGCAATGGAACAGCAAATAATTCCAATTTCTAAAGCAAATATTCAATCAACATTAAATTCCCAAACAACATTATTGGCTGCTGCGAATCCTAAACTTGGAAGATTTGATCCATATACGCCGATAGCGTCCCAAATAGATTTACCGTCTACATTGTTAAACAGATTTGATTTAATTTTTCCTGTAAGAGATATTCCAAATGAGGAAAAAGACGCAAAAATTGCATTACATGTTTTGGATACTTCAACTAAAGAAGAAACTTATAAGACAGATATAACTCCTGAAATTTTGAGAAAATATATTACTTATGTTAAACAATTAATAAAACCTAAGTTAGATAAGAGTGCAATTGAAGAAATAAAAAATTTTTATGTTACTTTAAGAAATTCTGGAAAAGGAGAGGAGGGGGGAGTAAAACCAATACCTATATCTGCAAGACAGCTTGAAGGACTTATACGACTTACAGAAGCTTCTGCCAGAATAAGGTTAAGGGAAAAAGCAACAAGCGAAGATGCAAAAAGAGCTATTGAATTATTGAGATATTGTTTAATGCAGATTGGTTTAGATCCTGAAACTGGTCAAATAGATATTGATCGTGTTAGTGGGGGCATTACTGCTTCTACAAGGGGCGCTGTACTATCTATAAGAGAGATTATATATAATTTTGAGGCGAAAGGTATAAAACCTGTATCTATTGATGAAATTATGGCTGAGGCAGCTTCAAAAGGCATTGAAGAAACTAAAGTTGAGGAAGCTATAAATCATCTTAAAAAATCAGGAGATATATTTGAACCTAAAAGAGGTTTTATTTCGAGGGTTGGATAAAAATGAATGAATTTCAAAGAGCAACTGCATATAAAATCTGGATTGGAGATTTAATTAATGGAAGTTATACTAAAGGCAGTGGACAATTTGATATGGGTTATGTTGAAATATTTAATAAAAAAATTTCTAAAGTTAATTTAATTGGTGGTGTAGTTGACAGGTTTGAAGGTGAAAATTATATTAGTCTTGATGTTGATGATGGGAGTGGAATTATCAGGATAAAAAGTTGGGGAGAAGATCGTGTTGCACTTGGCGACATTGCGGTTGGGGATTTGGTGCTTTTAATAGGCAAGGTTAAGGAATACAATAATCAAATTTTTGTAACTCCTGAAATTATTAGAAAATTAGATAATCCCTTATGGCTTAAAGCTAGAAAATTAGAACTAACTAAACTATATGGAGAAACTAAGAGATCGGAAAATCGACAGTCGGATGAACCAGAATCTGGTGCTAATAGGGCTGATGAACCTGTTAATAATATTATTATGGAGAATGTTGTTGAAGAAAAAATTGAAGATTCTAAAACTGATGCAGTATCAACAATTATAAGTTTAATAGAAAAATTAGATTTTGGAGACGGAGCAGATAT
>JAGWAD010000036.1 GCA_018302105.1 Candidatus Woesearchaeota archaeon | reverse complement strand
ATAGATTTTTACGATGTTATTTTCATGGTCTGGCTCTTCGATATATTTTTGTTAAAAAAATATTTTCTACATCATCAGCCGTTGTTTGAAGAGAATCAACACTTCGAAATCTTTATATTACAATTAATTTACTAATACTTATGGCTCTTTGGAATTCTATAAAGAAATTAATAGGAATAACAACATTATCATTTGCAATGTCTTCTACAGCTTGCATTGCATCTACCCACTTCGCTACAAATTTAGAACAAAAAGGAGCAAAAATTTCTTCAAAAGACAATGAAGTAGTGGTAAGTGCTAGAAAAATTCTTGATAGTTTTGGATTTCCTTTAACAAGAAAAATTAAAGGTAAAAATTATATTTTAGTTCAAGTTATGACTAGTTGTGCAATTACAAGAGAAGAAAATGGCAATAAAAGAGTTTATGAAGAAGTAACAGTTCAAGGTAAAATTCCAGAAAACATAAATAAAAAAGATATAATTTATAGCACTCATTCTGATAAAAAATTAAGAACATTTGCAAATAGAAAAGAAAGTAAAGATTCATATGGGAAAGTTTTAATGGAAGCAGCATATGTTCCAACAGAGAATAATTAAGTCCGGCCACTCGAAATCTTTATAAATTGTAGTTAATCCCACAATGATACTTAATATTTTAATTGGAGGGAATAATAAATGGCTAAAGAAAAACCACACATGAATGTTGTATTTGTAGGTCACGTAGATCACGGAAAAAGTACTACAGTTGGAAGATTATTATATGATGCAGGTTCAATTTCTGAACAGGATATGAGAAAATTAAAAGAACTTGCACAACAGGTTGGTAAAGTTGGATTCGAATTCGCTTTCGTAATGGATAATTTAAAAGAAGAAAGAGAACGTGGAGTAACAATTGATTTAAGCCATAAAAAATTCACTACTCAAAAATTTGAATACACAATTATTGATGCTCCTGGACACAGGGACTTTATTAAAAATATGATTACGGGCGCTTCTCAGGCAGATGTCGCAGTTTTAGTAGTAGCTGCTCCAGATGGGGTTATGGCACAAACTAAAGAACATGTATTTTTATTAAAAACATTCGGTGTTCAGCAAATAGCTATTTTAGTAAATAAAATGGATGTGCTTAATTATGATCAGGCTAAATTTGAAGCTGTAAAGAAATCAATTGGTGATTTATTAAAAACAGTTGGTTACAAACCAGACCAAGTGCCATTTATACCTGCAGCTTCTTTCTTAGGCGATAGTATTGTAAAGAGAAGCGCAAATATGCCTTGGTACACAGGACCAACATTATTAGAACAGTTGGATAGATTTATTTTACCTCAAAAACCAACAAATTTACCTTTGAGACTGCCATTACAGGATGTCTATAACATTCAGGGTATTGGTGTAGTTCCAGTTGGTAGAATAGAAACAGGCACTATGAAAATTGGAGATAAAGTAATTGCAATGCCTGGAAGAGAAGGTAATGGTGTAAAAGGCGAAGTTAAAAGCATAGAAATGCACCATGAACAAATTCAACAAGCAGAACCGGGAGATAACGTTGGTTTTTCAGTAAGAGGAATGAACAAAAAAGATATTGCTAGAGGAGATGTAATTGGTCACGAAAGCAGCCCTCCTACTGTTGTAACTGAATTTACAGCACAGATTGTAGTATTAAATCATCCTTCTGTAATGACTGTTGGATACACACCAGTATTCCATATTCATACAGCACAGGTTGCTTGTAAAATTATAAAATTAGAAAAGAAGCTTAATCCTGCAACAGGTGAAGTACTACAAGAAAATCCAGACATGTTAAAGAATGGTGATGCAGCGATAGTACAAATAAAGCCAACTAAACCTTTAGTAGTGGAAAAGCAAAAAGAAATTCCACAAATGGCAAGATTTGCTATTAGAGATGCTGGTTTAACTGTAGCAGCTGGAATGTGCATAGATTATGTAAAGAAGGTTTAATTATAAAACTTTTTTATTATTTTTTATATTAATATGAAAATATGGTAAATTGTGTTGATGAATTGGTTTATGCAGAATCTTTATATAAAGATCGTCTTGGAAAACTTCTGGATAAATTAGATAGCTGTGATTGGATACAAATTCCTAAAAGCGACTTTCCTCCTGCTTTTAAAACAGATATTGAGAAATATAAAATAGTTCTTTATCACGAAGTAATTACTGAAGCCCATAAATGGTATTGTCTTAAAATTTTCGGAAATAAGAATTTTGAATTGCGTTCAGATGCATTGCCTGATGATATTTCTTTTAAGATTTTTTCCCTTTATGAAAAAATTAGATTTAACACCAGACATAAATAAAGCTATTTTCTTTTTTAGTTAGTTTTTTATACTAAGTTTCTTTAAAAATATTCATGAAAAACAATAACATTAAAAAATTCTATGAAAACATAGCAGGAGATAAAAAAATTAATCCATAAATATAACACTACTTAAATTTTTAAAATGTTTATCACAGGAAATAATCTTACAGTTTAGTTCTTTTTGTTTTGTCAAAATCATTGCATCTATTAAACCAAATGTTTTTTGCAGTTTTCTTTGCTCAAATTTTTCTTTTGCAGCATCAATCCAATCATATTCTATAATTGATAATATATTAGAATTTGATTTTATTATTTTAATCAATTTTTCAAAATCTTGATTTTCTCTTAAGCACCAACCTTTTATTTCTGCTAAGCAACATTCAACTGTTAAAAATTTATTTTTCTCATCTAAGAACAATTTCTTTAGTATTTCTCCCTTTTTAGAACCAATAAAATATTCAATCCATGCATAACTATCTGCTATATAGATCAAATTTAAAACTCCCCATGCATTTCTAAATCTTCTTTAAAAGATTTTGATCCTTTACATATACCAAATCCATCTGCAATTTCTTTTTTTATTATTTCTATTTCTACTCTGTCCCCCTTACCTAACCCCAATTCTTTTAATTCTTCAATAGGTATTATAACTCCAATCGAATTACCCCATTCTTTAAGTTCTACTTCTACCATGTTTAAACATATAGTATAACTAATTTATATATCTTTTGATAATAGACAATAGGTCTATGTTTATTTTAATAAAAAACAAAAGAATTTCTAAAAATATTTATCTTTAAGATAGCTTTATTAATTTTAGGATTTTAAAAAGTTCTATGAAAGGAACAATTAAAGAACAAAGAAGCAATCATGATGCACATGATTTACTATTGGGAATATTATATTACTTTCCAGAAAATGCAAAATGGGACGAATTAAGTTTTCATGAAGCATTGTATAAAATATCCAAAAATTATAAAGTTTTAAAATTTTTAAAATTTAAAGAGTTATCAGGTAATTTATATTGTGAAGATTTAGGAAAAGTATTTGATTTATTAGAATTATCCGGAATATTAACTAGAAGAAATGAATTTACTGAATTAGATGTAAAATTAATACAAAGTTTTTTTGATGAAGAGATTAAACAAACATTTCCAGAAAATGAAATAAATTCTATAGAAGAAATAGCTGATGAATTAAAGAATTTGTTATTGCAAAATTAATATTTTTCTAACAGATTTATGTTGCTACTCCATAATTAAATAAATAAAAAGATTTATATACTTTCTACCAAACATTGTAATATGATAAATAAATTAAGTTTAGTTTCTTTAGTATCAATATTATTAATAAATTGTGATTCTAATATAGTAAAAATTGACGATCAATTATCCCAACAAAAAATTACAGCAGCCCCGATTCCAGAACCAAGTGCCTTATATGAAGATAGATATTGCGTACATGGAGATTTAGTAGGTTACATTGAAGAAGATGGAAGATTTTATTGCTGGTCAAAAACAGGAGAAATAAAAGGTAATTCTAGTGACCCTATAAATTTAGACAAAGAATTTTTAAAAAGACATCCCGGAGAGAGATTTGAATATTCACCAGTAGGAATAACCCATAGATATAGTTCTAAAATATTAGATAATTAACAAATAAAGAAGCAATAAAATTTTTAACATCTAATTGACTTTAATTTCTTCAATATCAAAATATCTTTTAACTATATTAAGAATTTTATTTAAATTTTCTTTATTTCTTCCAAAAATCTTTCCTTTTGAAAAACTATCTTTAACAGTAACAGTAACAATCTTATTTTCAAGTTTTATATCTTCAGCCTTTACAGGATATAATAAATTAGAAACAAAATAAGTAACATCTTCATTAAATCCGACAACTACAACCTCTTTCTTTAAAATAGATTCTGCTTTTTTAATATTAGAACCGCCTTTTCCTATTGCTTTGCTTATATTTGTTGTATCAATTATAAAAGTTAGTTTTCCATTTTCAATTATACAATCTTTAACCTTTGCTCCAGTTAATCTTTCAAAGGCATTAATGTAGTTTATTGATGCTAAATCTAATTTCATGAGTTTTACACCTTTTTAGTTGAAACTGACAACAGAAATATTAAAAGGTTTTTTGCATAAAGTTCCAATTTGTTTGTTTGTCTGTTCAAGTTCTATAAGATCAAATTTATTGGTTTTGGCAAGCAATCTTAATTTGTCTTTATGTATAAAATTAGAAGCAACATAAACAATAGAAATTCCAGAAGTTTTTATTTTCTTTACTGCAACATCATAACCAAATACAGGTTTTTTACTTTTAAGATCATCTTGAATGCTCATTTTTTGTCTCCTTTTGGTAATTTAACAATTACTCCAGGCAATCCAGTACCTAATGGCACAGGTTGGTTTAATATTACGTTTTCTACAACACTATTTAAATCATCCCTTTCGCCAATTAAACTTGCATTGATAATATGTTTTAAAGGAGTTTCAAAGCTTGCTCTTGCTAATACACTTTCCTTTTCACCCGTAATTCCTGTTCTTGTTATTCCTTTTATTTTTCCAGTTCTTGTCATTACATCAGCTAAAAACATAATGTGTCTTATATCAACATCAATACCTTGGTCTCTGAGAACTTTCACAGCTTCATTAATTATTGCAGCCCTTGCAGCTTCTACACCAAGAATATCCATGACTTCAAATACATCATTCGTAGTTATTCTTGATTTTTCAGCTTCTTCAATTAATAAAGCTTCTTTTAAATTACTTCCAGCACAATGGATAATATAATCACCTTCTTTATTTTTTATAGGTAATACATGTGTTACGCCTTTAAGACCTCTTATGTGAATTTCTTTTGCTTTCTCTTTTAATTTATAAACTTCAGATAAAACAGTTTCCTTGTCTTTAGGTTTTAAAATTATAGAATTTTCTCCTTCTTTAACATCCAGTCCCTTCATACCTTCTATGAGTTTGGTTAAAACTTCTTTAGGCTTAATATCCAAATCCCTCATTTTTTTTCTATCTAGAGTAATTTCAACATTCCCTTTTGCAACATTAATAACAATTTGTTCTGATATATCAACAAGTTTAGTTTCTCTAACACTCATTGCAATTTGTCTTACAGCTTCTATGGTTTTAGCATATTTGGGTTTTATTGGTATTTTCATTTCAGGAGTACTTGGTCTTTTTCTTGCATCAAAAATTTCTACAAGCCTGGGAAGTCCTACTGTGACCTGCATCTCTGCTACACCAGCAAAGTGAAATACATTTAATGTCATTTGAGTACTTGGTTCACCAAAGCTTTCAGCAGTTATAACCCCAATAGCTTCACCAGGAGAAATTTTAGCATTCTCATATGTCTGTTCTATTTTTTTTAATATCTCATTTTGGTCTTTAAGTCCAAGTTTTTCTCTCTTTAGTGCCTTGCTAACTCTTTCATTTAAATATTCAGGTAACATTTTACTTCCCCATTATCTCCTTTACAATTCTATTAACATTGATTTTTCCACCTTCAGTTTTGCTTACATCTAGTCCATCTTCACCATATGTAAATTGTACAATATTATCATTTGCATCTCTAACAGTTTCATCATAAGCAATTTTAAGATCCTGTAATGCACTAACTAATCGTCTATATAAGTAACCAGATTTAGGTGTTCTTAATGCTAAGTCCATTAAACTATCTCTTCCTGTTATTGCATGCATGAAAAATTCATCAGGAGTCAATCCATCTTTATAACCATGTTTGACAAAACCTTTAGCTCTTGGAGTTACTTCTCCTTGACTGAATATTGTCAAAGTCCTTCCTCTATAACCATTCTCAATTCTTTTACCTCTTAAAGCCTGTTGTCCAACGCATGCTGACATCATGGATAAATTCATTAAGCTTCCTCTTGCTCCTGAAATTGCCATAATTATTGTTGCATTTTCTTTCAAGCCGCTTTCAGCTATAATTTCTCCAACTTTAGTTCTTGCTTTATTAAGTACTTCCATGCTTTTAGCTTCCAAAGTTTCTTCAGAGCTTAAACCAGGCATACTCTCTAATTCTTTTTTCTCATATTGCTCTATTAATTGGGCAACCCTTCTATCTGCATTATATATTGCTTCTTTGCATTTAGCTTTAATATCTTCTGGTAGATCTGTATCAGAAATTGATGTTGTAAATCCATGATGCAGTAAAACTACAATTCCTAATCTAAATAATTTACCAAGCATATCTAAAGTAGCATCATTACCATATCTGGCACATAAAGCTCTTATAAGATCCCCTTTCTCTTGACCTATTGTAGCCTTATCAATAGTACCTTCAACTAAATATCCTTTTTTAACAACTACAAGTTTTTTATCTTTTGAATTTCCTATAAAATCAAAATCTTCTGGAAGAATTGCACTAAAAATCTCTTTTCCATTAACATTTTTCTTAAATTTCTCAAATCTCTCAGGCTTATTTACACCAATACTATAAAGTAATTGTATCGCTTCTTCTCTTGAAAATTCTAAATCTTTAGTTAAAAGATAATTTCCTGTAATTGAGTCATCACTACATCCAATAACATTTAATCCATTTTTAGGAGTTATTATTTGTGTCTGGACTTCCATCAATACTTCAGCTTCTGCTCTTGCTTCTTCTGTTTGTGGAATATGCAGATTCATTTCATCACCATCAAAGTCTGCATTATAAGGAAAACAAGTAGCCGGGTTTAATCTAAAACTTTTACCTTGTAATACTCTAACCCTATGAGCCATAATACTCATTCTGTGCAAGCTTGGCTGTCTGTTAAATATAGCAATATCTCCATCCATTAAATGCCTTTCAACAACATACCCTGGTTGTAATTCTTCAAGTAATTGTTCTTGAGTTTCATCAGTTATTTTTTTCTTTTTTCCATCAGGCCTTAAAACATAATTACTTCCTGGATAAGTTTTAGGACCCCTTTGTACAAAATCTTTTAATCTTTTCAAATTCCATTCAGTTACTCTTTCTGGAACAGTCAATTCCATTGCAACAACCATAGGAACACCAACTTCATTAAGTTCTATTTTACTATCAGGACTAATTACAGTTCTGGCTGCATAATTTACTCTTTTACCAGCAAGATTATGCCTGAATCTTCCTTCTTTGCTTTTTATTCTTTCACTTAAAGTCCTTAATGCCTGTCCGCTCCTGTGTCTTGCAGGAGGAATTTGGCTAATCTCATTATTAAAGTAAGTTGTTATATGGTACTGCAATAAATCCCATAAATCTTCTACTATTATTTCAGGAGCACCAGCATTAATATTTTCAAACAATCTTTGGTTTATTCTAACAATATCTCCAAGTTTATGTGTTAAATCATCTTCACTTCTTTCACCAGTTTCTAAAGTAATGCTTGGTCTTATAGTTACAGGAGGAACAGGAAGTACATTTAATATCATCCATTCTGGTCTTGCAAAAGCAGGATTTAATCCTAATCTCCCCACATCTTCATCACTTATTTTTTCTAACCTTGCTCTTATTTCAATAGGGCTTAATCTTTTATCATCTTCTAAAAAGTTGGTTGGTTTTTCAACTTTAACAGCTAATTGTTTGGCGCCGCAATGAGGACACTTTTTTACATTTCTCAAACTATTTGCAACAGCTTTAGCTTTTTTACTGCTTGCTACAAAATCATCTTCAGGCTGCTGTTCTTCTTCTCCAACTTCTTCAGTTAATTCTATCTTTTTTTGTGTTAATAATTTACCGCAATCCTTACAAGTGCATCTTAAGAAATTCAGAATAATATCTGCATATTGGACATGGATGACAGGTCTTGCTAATTCCAAAAAACCAAAATGACCCATACATTCTCTTAAATTTCCGCCACAGGTCTTGCATCTTAATCCAGGATCAATAACCCCAAGACGAACGTCCATTAACCCACCATCAACAGGATACCCTTCTTTATCATATAATTCAGGTGTAACAATTTTTGCACATGCCTGCTTTCTTACTATATCAGGGCCCAGCATTCCAAAAACAAGAGCATTTATTTTTTTGTAAATATATTCTGTCATTAATATTTCCTCCCTAAGATTAATTTAGGATAAACACACAATGATTTTAATTCATCCAATAAAAGTTTAAAAGCATAAGAAACTTCAATAGAACTTATCTTAACATTTGCTCCGCACTTTGTACAATATTCTTTATTCTTAAAGCTGTCATAAACTCCAAACATGCCACAATTTTCACAGATTCTTACTATTGTCCTATCAGAATCAAATCTTTCTTTCAATAATAATGAAGTGCCATGAGCAACAAAACAATCTTTTTCCATCTCTCCAACTCTTAAACCACCTCCTTGAGCTCTTCCCTCTATAGGTTGTCTCGTTAATAATTGAATCTTTCCAGTAGCTCTTGCATGTAATTTATTTGCAACCATATGTTTCAATCTTAGATAATACATATTTCCAACATAAATTTTAGTTTTCAATTCTCTTCCATCAATACCACTATAAACTGTCTCAGTACCATTGTCTCTGAATCCAAGACTTTCAAGAACCTTTCTTATTTCTTTTTCTGGCATAGCATCAAAAGTTGTAGCATCAATTGATCTTCCAGATAAAGCACCTGCTTTTCCAGCAATAACTTCTATTAAATGTGAAATTGTCATTCTTGAAGGAATGCCATGTGGACTAAATATTAAATCAGGTACAATTCCAGAAGCAGTAAATGGCAGATCTTCTGCAGGAACCAATATACTAATTACACCTTTCTGACCATGTCTTGAAGCAAATTTGTCTCCAACTTCAGGAATTCTGCTTTGTCTTAATCTTAACTGGACAAGTCTATTGCCTTCTTCATTTTCTGTTAATATAACAGCATCAATTACTCCTGAATCTCCATGCGTCAAAGCAACTGAACTTTCTCTTTTTACATTAGTAGCAATATTAAATTCTTCAAATTCTCCTAAAAATCTTGGAGGACTCACTTTTCCAATTAATACATCATCTTGTCCAACTTTTGTATTAGTTGAAACAATTCCATCTTCTTCTAACAATCTATAATCCTTTTCTGATCTATATCCTTTTACTTCTTTATCTGGAATGCAAACTTCATCAACTAAACCACCTTGATATCTTAATTCTTCTGCATTAAAAGGCTTGAAATAAATTGATCTTGCTAATCCTCTTTGTACACTTGATTTATTCAAAACAATTGAATCTTCCATATTATAACCTTCATAACTCATTATTGCAATAGTAACATTTTGGCCAGCAGGATATTTATCCCAACCATAAATGTCATGCATAAAAGTCTTAGTTATTGGATTTTGTGCATATAATAATACATTTACATCAGTATCCATTCTCAATAAATAATTGGTTGCATATAATCCCAAAGACTGTTTTTGAATTTTACTACCTCTAATAAGTCTTGAACTGCCCCCATAATTAGCATAAGGAATTAATGATGTAGTTAACCCAAGTATCGATATTGGCGATATCTCTAAGTGTGTATGTTCTTTTGTAAGTTCTTCTTCCTCAAGTGCAATATAAGCATTTTCCTCTTCACTTGCATCTAAATATTCAATTATTCCTTCTTTGACAAGTTTTTCCCATTTAATTGTTCCTGATTTTAATTCATCAATATGTTTTTCTGTTAATTTAGATTTTCCATTTTCAGCAACTATTAAAGGCCTTCTTGCTCTTCCCTTTGTAGTATCAACATAAACAATATCATATTCTTGGTCATAAAAACAATTCATTTCTAAAGGCAATACCCCTTTTCTTCTTTCATCTCTCAATGTATTAACATAACTTTTCCCATTAGTCACACTTCCTACAAATCTTTCATTTAAATATACATCAGTCATTATACTATCCCCTTCATTCCATAATTTTCCAAAGCCTTTTTCATTTTTTCATCTTGAGTATCGCCTTTTGAAATATTACATAATATAGCTAAATTTTTTCTTAAACCAATAGGCGTTCCTTCTGGAGTTTCTATTGGGCATAATCTTCCCCAATGTGTTGGATGTAAAGATCTTGCTGCAAAATTTTCCTGAGTACTTGTCAATAAAGAAACAACTCTTTGTAAATGTGAAAAACTTGCAAGCATATTTGTTCTATCAATGTTCTGGCTTATTCCTTTTCTTCCACCAGTCCAGGTACCAGTAGCCAAAGAACTCTTTATGCTGCTACTAAGTAATTCATCCCTGATAATAATTTTTATACTTTGGAATTTTCCTCTTTTAACTAATCTCTGGAAATTGTACATAATATCCTGAACTAAACTTCTCAAATTTGTCCTCATAAGATCTTCCAATAAATCTCCACTTAATTTAAGTCTTTTATTCATATAATGGTCTTTATCAGGCAAAGGTTTACCTTCTTCAATTACTAATAATAATTTTCTTATCATTTTACATAAGTTGTAAGCCTTAACCAATCTTTCTTTAGGTGTAGTTCCTAAATGAGGGAATAAATATTTGTCTAATTGTTCCCTTCCTCTTTCAACTTTTATTTCTCTTGATTGTGCAACTCCAATTTTTTTAGATAAATATTCTAATGCATCTTCTTCATTTTTTAGTTCTGCTGCATCAAATAAATTAATGTAAATTGAATCATAAGTTTCATCACCGCAAATAAGTTTTACTATTTCTTGATCCTTGACTAATCCAAGGGCTTTTATTATTGGAATTACTGGAACCCTTTTAAATCTTGTAAATGTTAAATAAAATAATCCATCTTTCATATGTTCCAAAGTATGGGGAATTCTATAGCTTCCCATTTCAGAAAATAATTTTGCTGTATATTCACTTGGTCCAACATCTTTTCTTTCTATAAATAATTTATTAGAAGCCAAATCTTCAACAGTAACTAAAACTCTTTCATTACCATTAATAATAAAATAACCGCCAGGCTCATTAGGGTCTTCTCCCTTAGCTATTAAATCATCTCTTTTCAAACCATGCAGATTACAATATTTAGATTTTAACATTATGGGTAATTTTCCAATCATAGCAGTAAAGTTTTCTTTTTGCACATCATCAATATATGCACTAACTTCTAAATACATTGGAGCAGCATAAGTAAGGCTTCTTAATCTAGCTTCCGATGGATATATATCTCTCTTACTTCCATCAGCTTCAATTATACTTGGTTTTTCTACCCATATTTTTTTAAATTTAATTACAAAACTTTCAACTTCTTGAGGTATAATAGTAGGAATTATGTCTCCAATTTCATCTGTTAATTTTTGCAATTGCTTCTCAATAAAGTCATTAAAACTATTTACATTTGTTTCTACAAAAGGATAATCTTTAAAATATGCTTGTAATATTTCTCTATAATGCTTAACCATCCACCACCACCCTATAAAATTCTGTAGTTTTTGAAGTTGGACTCCATCTTACTATTTTTATAACTTCTCCAACTTTTGGATTTAAATCTTTTAATGCTGGATCTTTTATATCAATCATTGGCAATTGTTTAATTGTAATATTATATTTATTAAGTAAAATTGTTTTTTCTTCTTCAGTTAATTTAATATGCTCAGGTACTAAAAAATGTTCAGTTATATTGAATTGTGTTTCCATTTTTTGATTTTTTTGGTGGCTAGACGGGCCGGATGGGAAATTCAATCGCAATCCCAACAACTTAGCTAGGCGATTTTTGAACCCACGACCACCTGCTTTCGTCAGCTAGTTAAAAGGAACACCAATATTGTCGAATTTATAAATTTTCCGACGCATATTTCAGGTGCTCTACCAAGCTGAGCTACCGGCCCTTTTTAAGTTTATATAGTACTTACTAAGTCACAACTAAGCTAATAATAACATAGTCTCGTCTCAGAAAGTACCATACCCATTGTCAAATTCATCCGATAGATTTTTACGATGTTATTTTCATGGTCTGGCTCTTCGATATATTTTTGTTAAAAAAATATTTTCTACATCATCAGCCGTTGTTTGAAGAGAATCTGTGCACTTTAGAAATAATCAGCATCTTTAAGTTTTAATTTTTGTGGTTTTAAATCTGATAAATTCTCAAATAAATTATTTTTATAACAATAAGAATTAGCATAAGTTCTTAAGTTTGCAATTTGGGCAGGATTCAGTAGCGACATAAGTTTTATTTTATCTTCTATTGTATCTTTATATTATTGAAATTCAGCCCTCATGATTTCAGATTCTTTTACTGTTGGTTCTATCACAATTATTGGCTCTTTATAAAATTTAAATATTCTCGCAAGCCTTTCATGGCCTTTAAAATCCGAATGTACAGTTCCCACCAATATAATATCAGCCATAGAAGAAAATAATAATGAAACTTTATAAATCTTTTGTTTTGTTACTACTAATAAATAATAATCTAAGAATATCTCTCTTCTAATTTTGTATCTCCTCGAAGATGATATCCTCTGACTTCCCAGAACCCAGGTTTATTTTCCTTCATAAATTCTATTTTATTTAAAAATTTAGAACCTTTCCAAGCATAAAGATGAGGAATTATAACTCTCAAAGACCACCCATGATCTTTAGGAATAGATTTGTTGTCTAACTCATAAGCCAGTATAACACCCTCTTGATTTAGATCTTCAAATGTATCATTTGTTGAATATCCATCTGCTCCATAAAACATTACAGCTTTTGCAGAAGACTTAACTTTAACATATTTCAAAAAATCTTTCCACAAAACACCAGACCATTTTACATCATATTTTGTCCAATGAGTTACACATGTAAAATCTTTTGTCAATTCTGTTTTAGGCATTTCCAAAATATCTTGAAAAGTAAAAGTTTTCTTTTCCTCAACTTCCCCGAAAACTTCTAGTTTCCAGGTTTTAGGATCAAAATCAGGTTTAATTCCTAAATCCAAAACAGGAAATTTATCAGTTAAATATTGTCCTAGCGGTAGTCTAATATCAATACTAGGCTTGCTACTTTTACCTTTCAATACTTTAGCTAATTTCTCTTTTGATTTAATAAAGGCAGTATTTAATTCTTCCACCGAGGAGTTAATAGATTCTTGTTTATATTATTTACCAAATATTTTTTCCTACAATATCCATGTACTTAATTTAGAAGACCTTATGAGAAGAGAATGGATCATCAAGAATAAAAATTCTTTATTTTTACATAATTTTTTTAAATAGGGATATATAAATATAATTAATAAAAAAATAAAGCCTGAAAGAAATTATATGCCCAATAATTAGAAAAAAGATTCAATTAATAAACATTTATTGAATAGGAAAGATAATTAATTTAATAATGATTGAAAAAGAACTATGCTTATATAATCAATGAAACATAAAATTTAGCATGGATATATTCGCACATGCCTTATGGACTTATGCAATTTTTCATAAACAGAAATATAAGTGGTGGGGAGCTTTTTTTGGTATTTTGCCAGATATATTATCTTTTGGTCCTTTTTTTGTTTATTATCACCTTATTTTAGGAAATAATTTTAAAAATCACCTAATAAATGACTCTGTTTTTGTAATGTACAATATTACACACAGTTTAGTTATATTTACAATATTTGTTATAACAGTTTATTATATTACAAGAAAAATACCTTGGTTAATGTTTGGTTGGGGAATGCATATCTTAATTGATATCCCGACACATACAAAAGATTTCTTTCCAACACCTTTTTTGTGGCCTTTATTTAGTTTAAAAATTAATGGAATAAGTTGGGGAGAACCCTGGTTTATGATTATAAATTATAGTTTATTAATAATTGTTTATTCATGGATAATTTATAAAAAATATAAAATTAAAAATTTTAAAGCTCTTCATATTTTGTAGGTCTGCCATCATTTCTATCATGCCAACTTAAGTCAGCTACACCACCAGCAGTACTACGACCAGGGCTTCTATCACTACCGCCCACTTCTATTAATTTAGGGTCAAGAAATCTTGGATCAAATTGATTTTCTGAAAGTGAAATTCTTCTTACAAATGTAAAAAATTCTTCATGCCTTATTCTTTCTGTAAGTTCTTCACCAAATTTAGCATTAAATTCATGTCTTAAAAAAGGTTCATTAGCAGAATCCCAACCCCTTGAGTAAATACTTTTTCCATCTCTTCTATATAATACAAACTTTGTGTTTACATAACCCAAAACTGTTTTCAATACTCTTGCATATTGAAAAGTCAATGGCTCTTCTTTAAAAGCCGCTAAAGACTCATACATTAAACCATCAAGATATTTATTTAAATTAGGAGTTTCTTTTCCATGTTCTTTTGGAAATAATCTATAATTAACAACTTCAATTCGGCCTCCAGGCATATTACCAATATCTACCACTCTAATATCTGCAGTAAATGGAATTATTCTCGCATCTTCACTGATATTTCCACCATTATCAAAATTCTGCGATGGCACAACACAAAGTTTGCCAGTAAATAATTCAGGTTCTTCTCTTAATACAATTGATCCCACCTTAATATTTATTCTTCTAGTCATATTATTAGAAAAAATTATATCTTTATAAATCTTACTATTGTAATTACTCATTAATAATGACTATTTAATCCAGTTAGTGAATTAAAATTATAATATCTATAATATTGGTTTTTCTCCACAAAAATACTTATAAACTGAAAATAGACTATAATTTTATGGAAAGTAAATCTATCTCATATAAAGACGAAAAAGGTGAAAAATATAAAATAAGCTGGAGCGAAGAATTACAATTAAAAAATTTGCATACAGCTAAAAAACAAGTTTATTGGTTAAAATTAAATTTCTTAATGAAACTAGGATTAACTTTAGTTATGTTTGGTTTATTAGTAGTTGTAGTCTACACATTATGGGTCTTAAGTAATGTAGATTTTTTTACAAGAGTAGCTTTTAGATAAAATCTACTAAGGTTTTTTTATTTACAGAAGGAAGTTTACTTATATCACTTTTAATTTGAAGGACTTGCTCACTCAATATTGGAACAATTTTATATTGTGACAAATCAAATAAGTCTATTAGTTCATACATTAAAGTTTTAGTTACAACTCCTATAGGATTTTCATTTTCATATAATGCATAATATTCTTTCATTTCAATTTAACAAAATTAGAAAAAGATTTAAAGATTTCGTTAAACTATTTTCACTTCAGGCCCACAATACCTACATCCAGAAGCAGCATTGTTAATATGGCTTGTTGTATGATCCTTTAATGTAAAACTTTCTATATTATTGGAAATTCTGGATCCTAAAGAATTTGGTGGAACTGAATTTATAGAATTATAATTTGAACTTGAATCATAAGCAGAAGAACCAAATGCACCAGATGTAGCATATTGTCCCAAAACAGAATTTATTCCTTGTGATCCAATAGGTACTATACCATATAAAGAACCATTTGAAGGTTGCTGTGATTGATTATAATTAAAACTATTTCCTTGAATAATTTTTGGAGAATAAGAAAAATTATTTTGTAATTGTTCATTTTTACTATAAAAATTCTGTTTAATTTCTACTCTTGGTTCTGTATTTTCTTGTACAGTTTTATTGTTTTCAATTTTTTCTAAATTTTGAGTTGAAACATTATATTCCTTTTGGGTTGCAGAATATTTTTCTTCTAATAATATTAATTCAGTTACTTTTTGAGTTTTCAAATCCTGCCAGTTCATTTTAAAAAAAACAGCATTTCCTAATTTTACAGAAATTAGATATCCTTGTTTTTCTAATAGTTTTAATGTTTCAAATGTCCATGAAGGGCTCAAGTTTGTTATTCTGGCTATCTGATTAATATTATACCCATCCTTAGCATTCATTAAAGCTTTAATTATTTGTTTTTGTTTTTCAGAGATCATTTTATATTACCGAATAATTATTCTGTAGGAACGAATATTTATAAAGCTTTTGTTTTTATTACTTATTGATAGTATTTAAATTAAATAAAAGGAGAAAAGAATATTACAATTAGAATTTGATTAGATTATTTTCTTAATTTCAATCCTTCATTAATTAATTTATCAAATTGCTGATGTTTAACATTATTGAGTTCAGAAAATATTCTCGGATGAAAAGCCATATTTCCAATTCCAGTTATTGCATTTGCATACACAAAAGACTGATAGAATCTCATTACATCCATTAATGAAATGCTTGTTATTATCTGTTTTACCTTTTCATAAAATTCTTTTTTTATTTTTATATATATAGGCTTTACAAAAAGAAGTTTACCAATTTCATTTATTTTTATTTTTTCTAGTCCTACATCTGTTTGACCTTTTTTTATTAAATCTACGTAGCCTAGCTGGTCATAATTGCCCCAGATAGTAAAGACTTCAATAAAATTTTGTAATCTATATATTAATAATATAATTGCAATATATTGGGCATACTTATGTATATGTCCTTCACTGCTTAATTTTTGTATTTCTTGCCACATTTCCTCATAATTTATTTCGTATTTGAATTTCTCAAATAAAACCTCAAATGTTTCTTTAGCAATTTTATGTTCTCTATTGCCAAAAATTATTACAATTGGCTCATTTTTATCAATATCTTTAAACAGGACTTCAGATATTTCAGTAATTGCTTCGGCTCTTAAAGTAAAAAATAAATTCATCAATAATACTGTTTCTGGGAATGGTTCTTCTTTTAAAAGATTATAAAGTTCATCATATTCTTTTTTACTTATTAATCTTTTCCAATCATAAGCATGAGTCAGCTCATGTAATATTGTAAGATAAAGCTGACTTCCTATAATTATTGGTTCTTTTCTTAAATAATTATTTAATGCTTCTCTAGTTAAGACAAGATTAATAAAAATAAAGGAATGGCTGGATTTTTCTGGATAAAATTCACCAGCTTCTCCTAAACCTGATTTTTCAGGAACTATATTAATTATTAAATTATAATAATTCTCCTTAAATAATCTAATATTATTTCTAATTACATTATTAACTGCACCCCAAATTAATTCTATAATTTGTTTTATTATATCTATATCTTTTAATTTTTTTAAGTTTATATGGTCTCTTCTTTCATATTCTAAAAACTCAACTTGTTGTTGTAAATAATCTCTAAGAGGTATTTCTACCTTATTATGAATAGATTCTACAAATCCAGAAGGCACTATTGTATCTAAATTAAAAAAAGGTTTTATTACTAAGTTTATTTTTTTGCCATTAATATTAATAATCCCTTTTTTATTGCCCAATTTAGGTATATCTATAAAGTTTTTAATATTTTTTTGTAATTCTGGATTATTTTTAATATTTATATCTATTATCAAAGAGTCAATTAGATTAATGGTTTTGTTTATTAAATTTAAAAACATATTTTTAATTTTATCATATTCCTCAAAAAATCTCTGTCTTTCTTTTGTATTTGCGCTAAGGTTTGATTTATAAATCCCAGGATAAAAATCCATAAACTCTTCATTTAGAACATTTATTCCTGATTTTATTCTTTTTAATCTATCAATTTTTATAGATTCATTATTTTCTATTGTCAAATATATTTCATTTATAGCTTCATACAAGTCCTTAGTCTGCTTTAAGATGTTATGGTATAAAACAAACAATTTTCTTATTTTATCTTGGTCTGCACCTGCATTTTCAAAATTCATTAGTAGTTGTATATAATTTCTTCTTTCTATTTCATTTCGAATTATAAAAATTATTTCTTGTAATTTAGTTATTTTATCAACAATAGGCATAAAAAATTTTTAGGAAGCCAGATATATAAACTATTTGGATTTAGAAAAAGTTATCTTAATATATGTCTGTTTCCTAAAATTTAATATGCAAAAAGAAGACCAATTACCAAGAAGAAATCTTATATGGCCTTTCAGAAAAGAAAAAAATAATGAAAAAATAATTGAAGAAAACAAAGAATCACAGCCAAGTAATATAACAAGAAGATCAATTTTAGCAGGAGCATTAGGAACAGTTTTATTTGTGCTTTCAAGAAAAGCATTCGCAAGAAATTTTTTAAAAATAAGTTATAAAGTTCATAAAAGCAGATTATTAAATAAAAAAGAATATTCACTTAAAATTCCAGTGCATAAAGGATTAAGTTATTATGGTTTAGCAGAATTATACACAGGAAATCAAACAAATGGTTTGTATATACAAAACTTTAATGATAATCTAAAATTATTTTATGGAAGAAACCAGTATATTTACATACCAGTTAGATTATTAAGGCCAATTTTAAGAAAAGTATTAGAAGAAAATAATTTTGCAAGATTTATTATAGATAATGAAGAGGAAGATAAAATAAATAACTTATGGGACATTGCAGTTGGGTTTATGAACAATAGCCTTAGCGTACAAGAAAAAATAGATATTTTATTAATGTTAAATGATGAAATTGATCCAAATACAAAAATAGTCTACGACGAACAATATATTATAGTACCAGATTCTTTAATAGAAAAAAGATTAATTGACGAAGAAATACCAAAACCAACCCCAGCACCAACAATAAAACCAATTCCAAAAATCCCGCCAACACTAAGAAAAAGACAAAATCCATATAGAGTTGATATTTCTGTAATAAAAAAAAGATTAAGACCAAGAGATTTATTTGGAGCTAGAAGGATAAGAAGTTTAGGTAGAGGAAGGTACTTAATTAGGAAACATACTGGATTAGATTTAGTGTCTCCAATAGGAACAAATTTATATGCAGTCTCTCCAGGCATAGTAACTGAAGTTTATTATTATAAAAAAGGACAGCACAGCTTATGGAGAAACGGAAAAACTTTAAGATATAAAACAGATTCAGGACTATTAATTACATACTTACATCTAAAAGAATATAATATAAAACCAGGACAAAGAATTAATCTTAACACATTATTAGGGAAAGTTGGAATAACAGGAAATGCAGATAAATCAAATCCCCATGTGCATATCCAGGTTAAAAAAGCAACAGTAATTGATCCCTATCCTTATGTTGTTGTTGATACTGAATGATTATTGTACTTCGTAAAAATTACCTTCCGTCCATTCAGCTAATCTTCTTAACTGTATTTTGAAATCAGAATTACTCATAACCGCAATAGTAGAAACAGCAATACCATTTCTTTTTGCTAGGTTAACAACTGAATATAAATCATACCTTGTAGATCCAGTATCTTCCCCATCGCTTAAAATTGTTAACTTTTTGCCGCTTCCCATACTTCCAATCAAAGATCCAGTAGAATCCCAAAATGGAGTTCCACAATCAGGTACAACTTTGTATGCAGAATCAATCTTTCTTAATCCAATACAGCTATTAAAAGCATATTTTTCTGAGTCTTTTGGAAATTTATAGCTTCTAACAGCATTCCACCTGCCATCACTTTCCATAGAATCAGATGCATCTAATAAATAAACATCAGCTTTAGAAACTTCTAATGCCCTTCCTATTAAATTTTCTCCAGCCAACACTGTAACTCTTCTATTTCTTTTATATGATTCTTTATTTCTTCCACTAGCAGCAGGTTTCATCTCGCCATGAGAAACAATATCAATTTTTCCTGTATAACCTAATTGTCTAAAAAATTCTTCAACACCATTTGCTCTGTTTAATCCCAATTTGTAATTGTCATCTATAGAACCTCTTTCATCACAAAAACCTTCTACAATAAAATTACTTGCTTCTCTGTGATTTCTAAAAAAATTTCTTAGATCATCTTTATCATTATCATAAAGTGCCCAACTATTTGTCAAAAAATAAGTTATTGTTTTATTGCCTTCAATTTTATTTTGTAAATGATTCTTCGGAGACCTGGCTATTTGTGTTTGTTTTGATTTTGCTTCAGCTAAGTTAGAGTCTAATAATAAGTCTAATCCGCCTAAACCTATTCCTGCTGCAAATAATCCTACCAATATTTCTTTTCTCATGAAATTATAAAGGCCATAAATATTTATAAATCTATCTTTTATTACTACATATAAGAAGTTACAATTATAAACTATTGTTCACAATAGTTAACTTTATAAATAATTTAAAATCATTATATCTATGAACCAATTAGAAATAAATAATCTAAATGTAGAAATAAAAGAAAAGAAATTACTAGATGGAATCTCATTAAAAATCAATTCAGGAGAGATACATGTTTTAATGGGTCCGAATGGTTCTGGAAAAACTTCGTTATCAAATGCAATAATGGGAAATCCAAAATATAAAATAACAAAAGGCACAATAAAATTCAATAATAAAGACATATTAAACCTAAAAGTGGATGAGAGAGCAAGATTAGGAATATTCTTAGGCTTTCAATATCCTTCAGAATTATCCGGAGTAACAATAACCCAGTTTTTAAAACAGGCATACTCTAATTTAGATAAAGACATTTCATTTCTGGATTTTAATAATATATTAAAAGAAAAAATAAAGGAATTAAATATTGATTATTCATTTATTAAAAGAAATTTAAATGAAGGATTCTCAGGAGGAGAAAAGAAAAAAAATGAGATTCTGCAAATGAATATATTAAAGCCAAAAATAGCAATTCTAGACGAACCAGACTCTGGGACAGATGTTGATGCATTAAAATTAATTGCAAATGGAATAAATAAGACAGTTAATGAAAATAATACAGGAATTTTATTAATTACACATTACAATAGAATTTTAGAATATGTAAAACCTGATTTTGTACATATCATCCATAATGGAAAAATAATTTTATCAGGCGATTTAAGTTTAGCACATCAAATAGAAGAAGAAGGATATGAAAAGATTATAGGTGTAAAAAATGAATGAAACAAGTTTTTTGGACATTAATCAGAAGAAATATTCTTTCAAAGAAGATTTAGAATATTTAGAAGTATTCCCAAAAGGATTAAACAAAGAAATAGTAGAAGCAATATCTAAAATAAAAAATGAACCAGAATGGATGTTAAAAATAAGATTAAAAGCATATGGAGAATTTTTAAAAAAACCAATGCCAACATGGGGACCAGATTTAAGCAATATTGATTTTAATGATATTACTTATTATCTATCAGCAAACAAAAAAGTAGAAAATGATTGGGAAAAAGTCCCAGAAAAAATAAAAAACACATTTGAAAAATTAGGAATTCCAGAAGCAGAAAGAAAATTTTTAGCAGGTGCGGGTGCAATGATGGAATCTACAACAGCATATCATAAATTAAGAAAAGATCTAGAAAAAAAAGGAATAATATTTTGTGATACAGATACAGCAATTCACAAACATCCAGAATTAATAAAAAAATATTTTGGAACTGTAGTACCAATAGTAGATAATAAATTTGCTGCATTAAACACAGCAGTATGGTCTGGAGGAAGTTTTGTTTATGTTCCTAAAAATGTTAAAGTCGATTTACCATTACAAGCATATTTCAGAATCAATGCAGAAAAAACAGGTCAATTTGAAAGAACATTAATAATTGTTGAAGAAGGAGCAGAAGTAAATTATATTGAAGGATGTTCAGCAGCTTCATATTCAAGTAATTCATTGCATACAGCAGTAGTTGAAGTTGTTGCATTAAAAGACTCAAGAGTTAGATATACAACATTGCAAAATTGGTCTGATAACATTTATAATTTAGTAACAAAAAGAGCGCATGCATATGAAAATGCTTATGTTGAATGGCTCGATGCTAATATAGGTTCAGCTATTACTCAAAAGTATCCATCAGTTTACTTAAAAGGAGAATATGCTAAAGCAAATATTTTATCAGTAGCATTTGCAAATAATAATCAAATTCAAGATACAGGAGCAAAAGCAATACACTTTGCACCAAACACAACATCAACAATAATTTCAAAATCAATAAGCAAAGGTTCTGGAAAAACTGTTTTTCGTGGTTTAGTTCAAGTACAAAAAGGAGCTAAAAATTGTAAGTCATTTATGAAATGCGACGCTCTTATGTTAGA
>JAGWAD010000003.1 GCA_018302105.1 Candidatus Woesearchaeota archaeon | reverse complement strand
ATACACAAAACAAAATGATATTTTATCTTAAATACCTTATGTGAAGTTTTTACCAAGTCAACCACCTACAAAGTGTACTATTCAAATTTATAGGTTTATAGGTTTATCCCCACAGCAAGCTATGGGGTATTAAACTAAGATAAAATTTATTATCGTTATGTAGACTCTCGTCTTGCACATCTTTATTTTAGTTCTGGAGAAAAAGTTATAGGAAAAGAAGCATTATGGGAAGATATTAGTTTTAAATATTTTCAGGAAAGATTATCTCAAAAAGCGGTACATTATCCCGTTAGGTAGCTTATTAGACCTGTATCTCGTGCGTTTTATCTTAATTATGTTAATCCTCCTAAAAGACCAAGCAAGATGTAATTGGCACATGCTTCTAGTATTCACGCTTCTTATAATACAGGTCAGGATACAACATCAGGAGCAGAAGTTTATTATGAATTGTTTTTAAGATATAAATTTATAAAGAATAAAATAAAAGAATGAAATGTTAAAGACGTAGATGGTTTTAAGAATGCTTTTTTTAAAATATCTCCTAAAGAATCTGAGACTATTATTTCTTATCTAATGAATAAAGGTCTAAATGACTATGCAACCATTTTAAGAAAATATCAAAATAATCAATTTAATTTTAATGATACAAAGTTTATTGAGTCTTTAGTCGAAGTATTAAGTTTATTTTCATATAGTAGTCATGGTGATTTAAAGGGAAGACATTCAACTTTAGAATATGAAGTACCACCTACTGATAGGCTGCTTTATACCCATTCTCTAATTTTATTCATTAATCCTAAATATACTAATTATAAGCCTGTTTATGCAGAAGAAGATGGTCTTAGATGGGTACGGTTGTCTGAAAAATTTTCTGATGATTTTTATTTGGGATGCCAACTTGTTTTTCCAACAATCTCTGCATTAAGAAGAGTAATTAATAACATGTTAGAAGTAACAAAACTTCATCCATACACAAGATGCCCTATTTATGATCCAAAAGGAAAATTAGTGTGGCCAACAAAAGAAGAATTATCAAAAACTTATTAATTTCATATAACCAGGTGGTAATGTTTAGAACCCTGTAAATGATTTATATTCTAAAAAATATAATGAGAAGTTTAGAATTAAAACAATTGCTTTAAAATTTCTAGAAGAAAAGAGTTATAAATATTATTAAATTTTTATTCTTATGAAGAAAGTAATAGCAATAGTGGAAAAGGATAAATGTCATCCTGATAAATGTCAGTTAGAATGCATAAAGTATGATCCTTTGAATAAGTCTGGTGGAGAAGGATTTCATATTGGAGAATCTGGAAAATCTGAAATAGCTTCTGAAGTAGTTACAGAAATGCATAAATTATCTGCAAAAAAATGCCCTTTTGAAGCAATTCATATAGCTAAGCTTCCTGAAAAATTAGATGAAGACCCAATCCATAAATTCTCAATAAACTCTTTTGAATTGTTTTCATTGCCAATAATTAAAGAAAATACAATTGTTGGAATAATAGGAAGAAATGGAATTGGAAAAACAACTGCTTTGCAAATATTAAGTAATAATTTAAAGCCAAATTTGGGTAAATATAAAGATAATCTGAAAAATGAAGATATTATTTCCAAATATTCTACTACCTGGCTTGGTGAATATTTTAAGAAATTGTTTAACAACCAAATTAAAGTAAGTTATAAACCTCAAAGAATTGAATTATTGACTAGTGTTTACAAGGGGAAAAAATTAAGGGATTTATTAAAGACAGAAGAAGAACAAAAATTAGCTAAAGAATTAGAATTGTCTAATTTATTTGAAAGAAATGTAGAAGAATTGTCTGGCGGAGAGTTACAAAGGTTAGCGATTGTTGCTGCAGCTGCAAAAGAAGCAAATGTATATTATTTTGATGAACCTTCTTCTTTTTTAGATATAAATCAAAGAATAAAGGTTGCAAGATTAATAAGAAGTTTATCAGAAAAAGGAAGTGTTATTGTTGTTGAACATGATTTAGCAACATTAGATTATGTTTCTGATGAGATACAGATAGTTTATGGTGAACAAGCATGTTATGGAATATTTAGCCAGTCTAAAGGTGTTAGGAGAGGAATAAATGAATATATGGATGGATTTTTACCTGATGAAAATTTAAAATTCAGAACATATCCAATTGTATTTTCTGAAAAACCTATTGAAAGAATTGTTTCTCAAATGGTTCTTGTTGATTTTCCAGAATTGAAAAAGAGATTTCCATCTTTTGAATTAAAAACCAGTTCTGGAAAAATACACAAAGGAGAAGTTTTAGC
Source organism: Candidatus Woesearchaeota archaeon (assembly GCA_018302105.1). Classification (GTDB taxonomy): domain Archaea; phylum Nanobdellota; class Nanobdellia; order SCGC-AAA011-G17; family GW2011-AR18; genus JAGWAD01. The sequence continues at coordinate 10,349 of JAGWAD010000003.1, read as the reverse complement.
AATAATGGGCGCCAATGGATTAGGAAAATCTACATTTTTAAAAATACTTGCAGGATTGGAAATCCCGGATTCTGGAAAAATAGAAACTTTAAAATTAAGTTATAAACCTCAATACTTAAATGGAAATATTGAAGGCAATGTTGAAAATTATCTGAGAAGTGCTGCTGGTTTGGAGTTTGATTCTGGGTGGTATAAAACAAATATACTTGAAAAATTAAATATACAAGCAATTTTACATAATAAAATAAAAGAATTGTCTGGTGGAGAGTTACAGAAAGTTTACATTGCTGCATGCTTATCCAAACAAGATGTTAATTTAATAGCAATGGATGAACCTTCTGCATTTATTGATGTTGAAGACAGATTAAAAGTTGCTGAAATTATAAAAGAATATGTTGATAAAAAAGAAATCTGTGCTATTATTGTTGATCATGACATTCAGTTTGTGGATTACCTTACTGATTCTATGCTGGTATTTGAAGGAATTTCTGGAAAAGAGGGACATGTATTTGGACCTGTAAGCAAAAGAGAAGGAATGAACAGAGTTTTAAAAAATTTAAATATAACTTATAGGAGAGATAAACAAAGTGGAAGACCCAGAATAAATAAACCTGGATCACAATTAGATCAAGAACAAAGACATAAGGGAGAATATTATTATCTTGTTTAAATTAATTAAAAGAACAAATGGATTTTCATATTTTCCAAGCTCAAATGACAAAAGATAATGAAAATAATTGATTTCTAAATTTTCACCATGTTAAAGAAGTGGGAGAATGTGAATATTATGTTAGTTTTTCAACTATAGATTTTCGATGACTCAAATTGTTATATTCTAAAAAATGATATCTAGGATATTTTTATTATTTTTAATTTGGAGTGCAAGTTACTTCTATTGTCTTTTTATTGTTTGTATTTGTGGCATTTCCTTCAATTTTTTCATTCTTAATTGCATCATTTACATCTGCAAAGACTATTACATTAAATACAGTGCCACTATTACATGATGTCTTGATAGGAGACATTACCTTTGACTCACCAGCTTGAAGAGAGGAAAAAGAACCATATGCGCTATATATGCTGTCTGTAGGCTTTATTTGAACTGCAGCAGGAGAATAATATCCTGTGGAAGGCGTGGCTACATTACCAATATTCTTAACTGTAACTGTATAATTTATAAATAAGGTATTATTGTTTGATGGATATATTTTGTATGCAACACCTTCTACACTAATATCATAGAAAGAAGAAATCTCAGTCAAGCATGCACCTGTTTTGCATTTATATTTACAAATAATTGCATCTTCTTTTGGTGTATTTCCAAGATCTCCTGCACAAGCCCATTCATTAACTTTAGTATTATCAGAAGAACATTTATCTTCATAAGCAAAAGTAGTTCCATTAACATAATTTCCTTTTACAACACCTGCAATAAAAGGTTTTAAACCTCCATCACTATCAGTGCAAGAAGCGCTTGTGACTGCAGTAGCTTTAGCATTAATTTTGTAAAGTCCTAACATGCCAAATGCGATAACAAGTAAAATTAAAATTATTAAAGCAATAATAAACTCTTTTTTCATTAATAAATTTTGTAATGTTATATATATATATAGTTTATGTTGTAATTAAAGAGTGTAAACTTTTGATTTAATTAATGTAAGGTAGAATAAGCTAAAAAGAATATTTTCTACTAAACAATTCTTTATAAATTAGAAAAAATATTTTAATTAAAATGGTGATAATAGGAGTTGCAGGAACTTTATGTTCTGGAAAGGGAACTGTTGCTCAATATTTAAAAGAAAAAGATTTTGAAATAATTTCTTTATCTGATATACTAAGAGAAGAAGCAAGACTGAACAATATAGAATTAACTAGAGAGAACTTGCAAAATTTAGGAAATACAATAAGAGAAAAACATGGCAATGGAGCATTAGCAATATTAGCCTTGGAAAAACTTAAGGCAAAAGATAAAATTGTTATAGAATCAATAAGAAATTTAGGAGAAGTTGAAGAATTAAGAAAAAATAAAAATTTTCATTTAATAGGCATTGATGCTCCAAGAGAGATTAGAGTTGAAAGATTATTAAAAAGATATAATGAAAGTGAAAGAAAAGAAGATCCTTTAACAAGAGAACAGATAATAAGAAAAATGGATATTGACGAAGGAAAGAACCAAACTTCTTCTGGACAACAAACTTTAGAATGTTTAAAATCTGCAGATTTTTTTATTCATAATGACAAGGGATTGGATTTTTTAAAAAGTGAAATCTATCATTTCTTAAGAAAATTAGAATTTAAAGAAAGACCTAGCTGGGATGAATATTTTATGAATATAGCACATGTTGTAAAAGAAAGGGCAACCTGTTCTACAAGAAAAGTGGGTGCTGTCATGGTTAAGGATAAAAGAATAATTGCTACAGGATACAATGGAACTCCGAGAGGACTAAAACATTGTACAGATGGTGGATGTGAGAGATGTGAAAAAAGATTAAAAGGCCTTGTGCAATCTGGAATGGAATTAGATAAATGTGCCTGTTCACATGGAGAAGAAAATGCAATTGTGCAAGCAGCTTATCATGGTATATCCACTAAAGGAACAACGCTTTATATGACGAATTATCCATGTACTCAATGTGCCAAAATGATAATTAATTCAGGAATTAGTAAAGTAGTCTGTGCTGATTATTATGCTGATGAATTGGGCACTGCTTTATTAAAAAATGCAGATATAGAAATTGTTAATTTTAATAAGATTAATTAATAATATTTTTAAACTTGGAGTTTTATTAAAGTTATATGAAATTATTTAAATTAGATTTGCAAAAAATTTTTCTTATAGTCTTATTTTTTATTTTAGTAAATGTTATTCTTGGTTTATTTATTCAATATACAGATTTTAGAGATAATATTCTAAGCGATATTTCTTTAGTAAAAAGAACTTGTTCTTCTCCAACATCAGAAAACATTAATCTTCCAGTTATAATTTGCAAAGGATTTCGTATCAATTTTAATATTATCCAAATAGGCTTATCTTTAATTATTTATTATCTAATAACCATTATAATATCTTATTTAAAAACAAAAAAAATAATTTTTGTCAATTGTAACTAAAATAATACTAATTATGAAAATAATATGTTCTAAATTAAAAATCTTTATAAATTAGCTAAATTGTAAAGTACAATATTTTGTGTTTTTATTATGGAAATGTACAATATATAGTACTATTTAATAATAAAGGGGTTGAGAAAAATTAGATGTATATTTTGTAATTTTGGGGAAACAAAAGTAATTGATTCAAGAGAAAGTGAAGATTTAATCAGAAGAAGAAGAGAGTGCATTGAATGTGAAAAAAGATTTACTACATATGAAAGAGCTGAGTCTCCAAATATTTATGTTGCAAAAAAAGATGGAAGAAGAGAATTATTTGACAGAGAAAAATTAAAAAAAGGAATGTTAAAAGCCTGTGAAAAAAGACCGGTTGAAATTGAAAAAATAGAAAATGCTATAAATAAGATAGAGTCACGGCTTAGATCGTTAAGTGACAATGAGATCAATAGTAATGTATTAGGTGAAGAAGTGATGAAACATCTTATGAATATTGATAAAATTGCTTATATAAGATTTGCTTCTGTATACAGAGAATTTGCTGATTTGGGTGATTTTAAAAAAGAAATAGCATTATTAAAAAACGAAGAAAGGTGATAAAATGAAAGAAGGAAAAACAAGCAAAGAAATTTCTACATTTGAAAATTTAAAGACTATAGACCAACTTGCATCTGAAGGTTCGAAGGTAAATGTTACTGAAAACCAATTGAAAGTAATGGCTAATAAATATTTAAGAGGAGATTCTGTGGAATTGTGGCTGAGAAGAATAGCAAGAAATATTGCTTCTGTGGAATTATTATATAATAAAGAAGCTGATCAGAATAGAATTTTAGATGGTGTAAAACATAGAATTTTAGTTTCTGAAGCTGATAAAAAAAGTAAAGTCCTTTTATTGCAGGATGAAAAAGAAACCTTTAACAGTGAGGAAAGGTGGAAGAATTTTTTGAAATTTGAAGAAAATTTAATTTCTGTTGCAAATTCTGATCCGACAGCTGCAAAAATATTAAGAGAAAAAGAAGAAGAAATTTACAGGGTTCTTTCTAATTTTGATTTTCTTCCAAACAGCCCATGCTTAATGAATGCTGGAAGGGATTTACAACAATTACATGCATGTTATGTTTTAAATGTGCCTGATTCTATGGAAGGAATTTTCAAAGCTGTAACTGCACAAGCATTAATACAACAATATGGTGGCGGAACTGGAATGGCATTTTCTAGAATAAGGCCTGAGGGAGATATAGTGAAATCGACGAAAGGAATAGCATCTGGACCTATGTCTTTTATAAGAATGTTTGATACTGCAACTGATGTTGTGCGCCAAGGCGGATGTGTAGAATTAAATACAAGAGTTTCTACAGCAAATGGATTAGTAAAAATTGGTGAAATTGTGCCACATAACTTAAATGTAAATTCATGGTCTGAACATAGCGTTACTGTAATGACAGATTCAGGCCCAAAATTATCAGATGAAGCATATAATAATGGAGAATCTGAAGTAATAATAATAAAAACAAATAATGGTTATAATGTAACTGCAACTCCAGAGCATAGATTTAGAGTTATAGATAATTCTGGAGAATATGTCTGGAAGCATTTGAAAGATGTGAAAACCGGAGACTGGCTTGCATTACAAACAAATAGTTACCCTGAAGAAACAGATTATAAATTGCCAGATTTTAATTATCAAGCACATTTCAATGCAGAACCAATAATGATTCCTGAAAATGTTACAATTGGATTAGGAGAATTTTTAGGGTATTTTGTTGGAGATGGTGCTTTTTCTATAAATGAAAGTGGTACTGGAAGATTAATATTATCTTTTGGAGATGATGAATTAGATGTCAAAGATTATATGCATAATTTAATTTTAAATATGTTTGGAATTTTGCCTTGTGAACAGAAGAAAGAAAATGATAATAGCACAAATTCTTATTATAGTAGAACAATTCTTGTACATTGGCTTAATAATATTGGTGTTGATAAGAAATCTGCACTTACAGCAAGAGTTCCTGAATTAGTATTTAGAGCTGGAAGAGAATTTGCAAAAGGATTTTTAAGAGGATTATTTACTGCAGATGGTACAATATCAGAAGAGGGATACATGTCTTTATCAAGTGTTTCAGAAAGATTAATTGATGATGTACAACAATTAATGCTATCTTTGGGAATGCCTACTTCTAAGTCTGTTGTAGTGAATAGAGAAAATGCATATGGTGATAATCCTTTATACAGATTAAGAATAATAACTGAAAGAAGTTTAAACCAGTTTGCAGAAATAGGATTTTTATCTGAAAAGAAAAATATTAGATTAAAGTCAAAAGAACTTAAGTGGGAATTTAACGATATAATCCCGAACCAAGAAATAAAATTAAAACAAATATATAATGGACCTAGAAGGGGATGTGGTTCTGGAAAATCAAGCAAAGGAGCAAATAGAAAATTGTACAGGGCAATACAACACTATTTACCAGAAATAAACGCAAAAAGAAATCTTAATTTTAAAAGACTAAAACATTTAGCAGATAAATTTGATGAAATAAAGAATAGCAGCTTATCCTGGTTTTTGACAAATAATCAATTTTACGACCAAGTAAAAGATTTAACTAATGAAAAGGCATACACTGTTGATTTATCTGTTCCTGAAAATAATACATATATTGCCAATGGATTTGTAAGTCATAATACAAGAAGGGGAGCTAACATGGGAATCTTGTATTATAAACATCCAGACATAAGAAAGTTCATAACTTCAAAATCAAAAGACAAAGGATTTTTATGGAATTTTAATATTTCTGTTGCACTGGACAAAGAATTTTTTGATGCTGTTGAAAAAAATGAAGAATTTGAATTAGTGAATCCAAGAAATAATAAAGTGGTTAGTAAAGAAAAAGCAAAAGAAATCTGGGATTTGATGGCAAAATGTGCCTGGGAAAGCGGAGATCCTGGTTTTGTAGTAATTGACAGAATAAATGAAACAGAATCAAATCCTACACCGCAATTAGGACAGATAGAGTCTACTAATCCTTGCGGAGAACAACCATTATTGCCATGGGAACCTTGTACATTAGGAAGCATAAATCTATCTAACCATGTAAAAAATATAAATGGAAAAAATGTTGTTGATTATGAAAAACTTGAAAACACTGTAAGAATCGCAATTAATTTCTTAGATAATGTTGTTGATATGAGCAATTATGTTTTACCAGAAATAGAGAAAATGGCTAAGACAAACAGAAGAATTGGATTGGGTGTAATGGGCTGGGCTGAAATGCTTGTAAAATTAGAAGTTGCTTATGATTCAGCAGATGCAATTACATTAGCAGAAGAGATAATGGGATTTGTAAATACAAAAGCTTTGGAAGTTTCTGAAGAACTAGCAGAAATTAGAGGCACTTTTTATAATTTTAAAGACTCGATTTATGATAAAGACGGAAAATACTTCAGAGGAAAGGCAGCAAGACCGAGAAATTGTGCCAGAACTACTATTGCTCCTACTGGAACCATTGCTATAACTGCCGGATTACAAGGTTCTGGAATTGAGCCTTTTTTTGCAATAGCATATAAAAGATTCCAGGCAGAAGCACTTGATGCAATGCGTAAGGGAGAAGAACCTGATAAACGTTATGTATATTATGAAGTTATTCCTGCATTTATGAAATTAGCAGAAGCAAATAATTGGTTTGGAATTGGAAAAGAAAATTTACTTACTAAAATTGTAAATAATCATGGTTCTGTAAGAGGCATAAAAGAGATACCAGAAAAAATACAAAAAGTATTTGCTTCATCACATGATTTATCCTGGAAATTGCATATTGATCATCAAGCTGCTTTCCAGAGATATACTGATAATGCTGTAAGCAAGACAATTAACCTGTCAAATAAAGTTACAGTCCAGGAAATACAAGAAGCTTATTTTTATGCTTACAAGTCAGGATGTAAGGGGGTAACTGTATATAGAGATGGATGTAAAGAAGTACAAGTATTAAATTCTGGAACCAGCACTGTTCAAAAGAAAGAAGATAAAGAATTGGATCTTTCAAAAGGATCTAACTCTGATTATTATGAAATAAATACTGGATATGGCTCATTGCATGTTAATGTTGTGTATAATGAAGATGGACCATTTAGATTATTTACTTCAATGTCTCCGATAGGAACAGAGATAAGTGGACTAACATCGGTGCTTGGAATATTCATGTCTAAGGCTTTTAAATCAGGATATGATCCGAGAAAGGCAATTAAACATTTGAACTCTGCTAAAGGAGATAGGCCAATTGGTTTTGGACCTAATAGGGTTGATTCAATACCTCATGCAATAGCAATAGCTTTGAGAAGGCATTTAGAAAAAACTGGAAAAGTTGAGAAAAAAGAACAATTAAAGCTTACAGATGCTGGAGTAACAGAAGTAAAGGCGCAACATTGTCCTAAATGTTATAGTCCAAATATTTATTATGTAAGCGGGTGTTCTGGACCTACATGCCAAGACTGCGGACATTCTGAATGCAGTTAACTTTTTATTTTTTTATATAGAACCAATATAATCAATAAAAGAAAAACTTGATTCAACCGATAAATTTGTGAATTTTAAAAGTAAAAACATTTATAAATTGTTACTAAATCCATACTCTTATGAAATTACCAAATGCAAGTAAAAGATATTGTCCGAAGTGCAATGCATATACAGATCATAAGATATCTCAAGCTAAAGCTAAGACCAGAAGTGGTACACATCCTTTATCAAGATATTCAGATTCAAGATTAAGAAGAAAGGGACAAAAAAGAGGAGTTGGAAATTTAGGAAGATATTCCAAACCACCAATAGCAAGATGGAAAAGAACTGGTGCTAAGGTAAGTAAGGTTATTGCTATACGATTAGAATGTACTAAATGTAAAAAAAGCAGACAAACCACAATGGGAAGAGCTAAGAAGGTAGAATTCAAATGAGAAAAGTAAAAGATTGTAAAACAAGTTTTGTAAAAGTCAGATGCAGCAAATGCAAGAATGAACAGAATGTTTTTAATTCTGCTTCTACTAAAGTAAATTGTTTAGTTTGCGGGGAAGTTTTAGCAGAACCAACTGGCGGCAAAGCTAATTTTATTGCTAAAGTTCTAGAAATTCTGCCTTAATCTAATCTAAAATACTATGTGTAATATAAACTTGTTTTAAATTGATAATATAATTAACCAATAAGTAATTGATTTTTTTAATATTTGTTGTTGACTAACACTAAATCATTTTAACCAAGAATTTATTGACTTTACTATATATTTAAAAACCTTTAGTTAATCTATATTTTATGTTTTATAAGAAGAAAGGCACACCTGTAATTGGGGATATTGTAATGTGTACTGTCAAGAAGATTCTTCCTCATTCTGTATTTGTTTCTATTGATGAATATGAAAATAGGGAAGGTATGGTTCACATATCTGAAATTGCTCCTGGAAGAATAAGAAATTTAAGGGATTATGTAATTGAAGGCAAGACTATAGTATGCAAGGTGCTTAATATTAACCAGCAAGGCAATATTGATCTTTCTTTAAGAAGAGTTGGAACTGGTATAATGCTGAATAAATTAAAGGGATATAAACAAGAGGAAAAAGCAGAAAAATTAATTGAAAACATTGGAAAAGAATTTAATTATGATTTGAAAAAAATCTATTCTGAATTTGGAAATAATGCTATTGAAAAATATGGTGGAATATATAATTTTTTACAGAATATTGTAAATAATGGAGAAAGGGCTATTGAAGGTTTGAATATACAACCTAAATTTGCTAAAAAATTAGTAGAGGTTATAAAAGAAAAATTAAAACCTTCTGCTGCTATTGTAGATGGAATTTTAAGTCTTAAAACTTATGAAAGCAATGGTATAAATATAGTTAAAAAATTATTAATGGATTTAGAGAAAGAAGAATTAAAAATTACTTATTTAGGTGCTCCACGATATAAAATAGAATCATCTGCAACAGATTTTAAAAAAGCAACAAATAATTTAGATGCTGTAGTAAATAAAATAATAGAAAGCGCTAAAAAATTAAAATGTGAAACAAGTTTTATTAAAAGTGACTAATACAATATTAAAGTGCAATAAATGCAAAAAATATTCTATGGAGAGATTTTGCGAATGCGGAGAAGAATGTTTAAGTATAAAACCTGCGAAATATAGTCCAATTGATAAATATAGTAAATATAGGTTAGATTATAAGAAAAAATTCTTAGATATTAAATAAAATTTTTAATCCATTAAATTTAAAAATAGATAAATAATAATTAGATTATGAAAAACGATTGGATTTTAAAAAAAATAAAAAATTCAAAATTTAATAAGCCAATAATGATAGAAGGACTTCCTGGAATGGGAAATGTTGGCAAAATAGCAGTGGATTTTATAGTAGAAGCATTAAAAGCTGAAAAAATATATGAGATTAATTCTTATGATTTTGCTAATTGTGTTTTTGTAAATGAAGAAGGAATTCCTGAACTTCCTAAAGTTGAAATATACAGAAAGGAAAGAAAAGAAAATGATTTATTTTTAGTATCTGGAGATGTACAACCAATGACTGAAAGAGGTTGCTATGAATTTTGTGAAAATTTATTACAGCTTTTTAAAGAAAATGGTGGTAAAGATGTCCTAAGTTTGGGTGGAATGGGTCTAGAAACACCTCCAAAAACCCCCAATATATACTGCGTGGGATCCAGTAAGGCAGTGATTAAACAGTATAGTAATAATGGCATCAAAAGTGGAGTTGGTATAATAGGCCCGATAATGGGAGTAAGTGGATTATTAGTTGGATTGGCTAAAGAACAGGGAATAAATGGTGCAACTTTGCTTGTAGAAACTTATGGGCATCCAACTTATTTAGGGCTAAAAGAAGCAAGAGAATTATTAAAAACATTAAACCAAAAATTTAAACTTAAATTAGATATGCAGGCTTTGGATAAAGAAGTTAAAGTTATAGAAAAAGAAATTAAAGACAGGGTTGAAAAATTAATGGTTATGAAAGAAGATAAGCCTACAAAGAAAAAAGAAGTTACAAATTACATTGGTTAATTTATTCTGATCTTTTTAAAAATTCTAATTCTATATCTCCTAATGGATGAATGCTTGAAATTGAATTATATGGTATTCCTTCTAAAGAATTTACTTTAAGATCATTAAAATCGTCACCCCTAAGTATTGGTTTATAATCTAAAAGTTTATTATTTAAACCAAAAACTATTCCTTCTCTTTTTTGTGATTC
>JAGWAD010000002.1 GCA_018302105.1 Candidatus Woesearchaeota archaeon | reverse complement strand
CTATTCCAGTATAATAAAGAAGAATTTTTAAGACATTATCACTTACGTAGCAATGTTGAAAGTACATTTAACATGATAAAAGCAAAATTCAAAGACAATCTAAGAAGCAAAGACAAGATAAGTTTACAGAATGAATTATTATTAAAAATATTATGTCATAATATTTGTTGTATAATAGAAGCAATGTTTGAATTAAATATAAAACCTGAATTCAATAATAATATAAATAATAAAGAGGTAATATAAAATATGAAAATAACAAGTAATTATTCAAAAGATTCAGATGTGACTTTATATCATGGTGATACTGTTGAATTGTTAAAAAATATTCCAGATAAAGAAGCTATGCTTATTGTAACTTCACCACCATATAATATTGGTAAAGAATATGAAAAAGTTAGTTCCTTAGAAAACTACCTAAAGCAACAAGAAGAAGTAATAAAACAATGTGTTAGAGTGCTTAATGAAAAAGGCAGTATTTGTTGGCAAGTTGGAAATCATATTAATGGTGAAGTCTATCCATTAGATATTTTATTATACCCAATTTTTAAAAAATATGGACTGCATTTAAGAAATAGAATTATTTGGACATTTGGACATGGTTTACACGCTTCTAAAAGATTTTCTGGAAGACATGAAACTATTTTATGGTTTACAAAAAATGAAGATTATCATTTCAATCTTGATCCTATAAGAGTTCCACAAAAATATCCACAAAAAAAACATTATAAAGGAAATAAAAAAGGACAATTGTCAGGCAACCCTTTAGGAAAAAATCCTTCTGATGTTTGGGAAATTCCAAATGTTAAATCAAACCATCCGGAAAAAACAGAACATCCATGTCAATTTCCAATAGAATTAGTAGAGAGATTATTATTATCTATGACAAAAGAAAAAGATTTAGTTATAGATCCATTCATGGGTGTTGGTTCAACAGCAATAGCGTCTGTAAGAAATAATAGGCGTTCTGCTGGAGCAGACACAATGAAAAAATATTTAGATATAGCAAAAGATAGATTAAGAACATTAGAGAAAGGGGAGTTAGTTATTAGAGAGATAGGAACCCCAATTTATGATCCAAATGCAAAATTAAAAGATAATATGACTTTAATCTAATCCAAGTTCTTTATCTATTGACTTATTTTTATCAGAATGCTTTTTTTCACCAATTCCTAAAATAAGAATTGGAATATCCACATTTGATACTCCACGTTTCCTTAGAAGATTAACAATATGAGTAAAAGAACCTACACCTGTCGACATTTGAGCTTGTAGAGATTTAACAGCAACAACTTCGATTCCCACAGTATAATTCTTATTTCTTGCAAAAATAGGCATTTTTCCAAATATATCCCATCCTAAAAAGGCATACTTACCAAATTGAACTTCTAAACCAACTTCTCCCTTAACGCCATCAGCTTCAATAAAACTATGATTTTCATCTAAGGCAATCTTTGGTTTAGACCATCCTTTATTATATAGATTATCTGTTAATATTGCTTTGTTTAAAGCTATTGGAGAATAAAGTGATCTTCCTTGCATTGTTTTTTCTTTACTTACTTTCGTCTTAACATCTTCTTCATTAATTGATCTAATTGCATCAATTACTTCTTTCAATTCTCTTTTATGTTCCTTTTTTATTATTTCTAAACCACCATGCCAAGAATAAATTTCTAATACATCCATATTAATCCTATAAAAAGCTAGTTTTTAATACTTTTGAATACTTACCTCACTTTCTCTATAAGTTTTTAGAAGCCTTTTTGTGCATAAAGTACAAAAGCCATAAAATAATACATATTCTCCTTCAAAATCATAAGAACCATCTAAATCAATATTATCTTCGCATTTGTGTTCCATAAAAATATTAATGTAATGAAATTAATTAATCTTGCCTAAATAAATCTGAAAGATCTTCAATTTTGGTGTTAGTTTATGCGAGATTTTAGAAAATATGTTTAATAAGTATAAAATTTGTGCAAAAAGTGGCTAAAATTCATCACTTATTAAACAAAGCCAACTTAGCCAAAACATTTAAAAACCCAGCATTTCTTCGTTTTTAAGATTAAAAATGTTAATAGATGGTACAAATTTGATTTTGGGAAGAATAGCTACTGTAGCAGCTAAAAGAGCGCTAGAAGGTGAGACTATATCTATTGTAAATTGTGAAAAAATAATAATTACAGGTTCTCCTAGAAGATTATATGAAAAATTCAAGGAAATGCAGGATAAAGGCGGGCCATATAAAGGTCCTTTTTTTCCAAAAATGCCAGACAGGATAGTAAAAAGAGTTATTAGGGGAATGATTCCTTATAAAAAAGAAAGAGGAGCTAAAGCTTTTAAAAGAATAAAATGTTATATTGGAGTTCCAGATCAGTTCAAAACTCAGAAATATGAAATTGTAGAATCAGCAGATGCAGCGAAATTGCAAACACTAAAGTTTATAAAAGTTGGAGATTTGTCTAAATTTTACGGAAAGAAATTTTAAAAATGAAAAAATTAAAAATTTTTGCATACAGAAATCTGGGAGACTTTTCCTATGGTTAAAAAAATAATTCAGTCAATAGGAAGAAGAAAAAGTGCATTAGCAAAAGCTACTTTATCTCCTGGAAAAGGAATTATTAGAATAAATAATCAATTGCTTAGCACATTTATGCCTTCATTATCAAGACAAAGAATTTTAGAGCCATTATTAATAGCTGAAGAAACAGCTTCACAAGTAGATATTAAAGTTACTATCAGTGGTGGCGGAATTCAAGGCCAGGCAGATGCAGCAAGAGTTGCAATTGCAAGAGCATTAAGCGAATTCAACAAAAAATTAAAAAAATCATTCTTAGATTACGATAGACAATTAATTGTTCAGGATACAAGACATAAAGAACAAAGAAAACCAAACGATTCTAAAGCAAGAAGTTCACGTCAAAAATCGTATAGGTGACATCAGTTTTATTACACGTTTGGATGTAATACCCCGTAACTCTGCTACAATATGAAAGCTTTTCTAAAATTATGTAAACTTTTCTAAATTTTGGGAAGGAGTGGACGCACTAATAAAAACAAAATTAGATAGTTTTGAAAGACAATTTTCATCTTTAGCTAAGGACTTTAAAGAGCATTTGCTTAACTCAAAGAAATTAGAAAATGCGTTTTTAGTTCTATCAAAAGAATTTAGAAAACATTTAAACAAGCATTAAATATAAATTATTTTCTTCTATAAAATATCTTGAAATATAATCTTTTTCCCTTTGGAGCTATTTTTAAATAAGGGTTTTTCCCGATTAATTCTTCTTTATTTATTTTCAATCTCTTTATTGGTGTAAAATCTCTAAAAGCTTTTAATGTTAAATTTTCTATTTCTCCTTTTTCAATTTTATTTTTTAATAATGCTAGTCCTGTTGTTGTTAATTCATATGTTCCAGGTATAGGCACTGATGCAAAAGCCACTAATCTAATTCCTTCAGCTTTAGCACCCTGTCCAAAACTTTTTCTTGTGGTTTCGCCTTTACTTTTATTTAATTTGTAATATTCATAAAATACCCATCCAGGTAATAACCATTTCACATGTCTGACTTTCTTTACATGTCTTAATGGTCTTTTCACTCTTGTTAAATGTTCCTGGAAAGTTTTCATATAACAATTTTAATTTTTTACTTTATATAGTTATTTAATATTTATTTTACAACATTCCATAAAAATTCAAAATAATCTCTGTATTTATTAGTTACCTCTTCATTATTAATCACAATTGCACTAAAATCGTTATCTACAAAAAAGAGTTGGGCAGTAATGTTTCCAAATATAAAAATTTCATTCGGATTTATTGCATTTGCAGGTAATATTTTAAATTTGGTATATTTTACAGGAAGTATATTTTCTTCATTTGACATTAAATATCTGCTTTTAACTTTATATTTTTCTCTGTCTTTATACCACCTGAGATGATATAGTCCTGCTAAATCTCTGCATTTTTGCTGTTGGACTGAGATGCCTAAAATTTCTTTCTTAGTTTTTAAATATTCTCTAATAGACATTGCCAATATTGTTTTCATTTCTTCCTTACCCTAATAGACTTCAATAATTAATTTTTCTTCTTTAGGATTCTCTTCAAACAACGGCTGATGATGTAGAAAATATTTTTTTAATAAAAATATATCGAAGAGCCAGACCATGAAAATAACATCGTAAAAATCTATCAACCGAAGATTAAAATTATAAATTTTTCAATTTTCCAAAATTATAAATCTCATTATTGCCAACAATATAAGCTTTAAAATTGCTTAAATCTTGTTTCAAAAAAGGGCTAAGTAATTTTTGCCTTAATACATCAGTACCAGTTGTTAATACATTAAATGACGGAATAACAATTAATATTTTATTTTTCCATTTTCCTTTTAAAAAACATTTGTAAATTTCATATTTAGCTTTGTCTTTTAATCCTATTGCTGGATGTTCATGCCCCATAATCACAGTATGCGCAATTCTCATATCGTCATTCGAAAGTATCTCATCTCCATGACAAATCAATATATCATCAATTTTATAATATTCTAATAATTCAATGTTTCTTTTCCTTGCTATTGGTCCTAGATTAACATCATGATTTCCTTTAATTATAATAACTCTTTTTGCATATTTAAAAAGTAAATCAATTATTTTCAATATATTCCTCCATTCAGTTTCACTTATTCCACCAAATTCATGTTTAAAATCTCCAGTAATTATTATTGTCTCTACATTAATTGTCTTAAGGAGTTTCTCAAGTCTATCAGATGTGTCTTTATATTGCATTCTCGGTATTAAGATTCCTCTAGAATTTAAAGACCCTTCATATCCTAAATGTATATCCGCTATAACCAAAGTTTTCCTTTTAACTAAATATAATCCTAAATCTTTTACTTCCATTCCGTTAATTATTTCCATAAAAATGAAATTATTTGCTTTTGTATATTAGTTTTTGCATAAAATTAGCATATTTTCTTACAAACAGTTATAAATTGCAAAAATTTAATCTAAAAATGGCATTTTTTATATGAAATATATAATCTATTTCGGTTAATATTAAGTAGTTTTTTCAATCAATCTAATTTTGGGGGTGGGGTAGAATGGGTTTTAAAAGTGGGGAAAATAAAGATATAGAAGTACAATTGTCGCATGAGTTTAATAAACTCTCTGAAGTAGAAAGGCAGACAATAGTGAAGGAAGTTAAAAAACTCATAAGCAATTATAACTCCTTGGGAGAAATAGAATACATAGAAATTGATTACAAAGGAGTAGAACCTGCGTATTTCGGTAATATGGTGTTCTGTAAGATTAATCTAAGTACACCGCATTTAATAATATGCGAGTATGGGGGTGGCTGGAATATCAATTCTGCAGTTGAAAATGCTTTAAAGAGGGCATTATCAAGCACTTATCAGGCTACACAGGATTATATACTTGGAAAATGTTTAGATGGCGGAGAAACTGCCATTTAGCCATATTCTATTTAATTTCTTCAGGGTGCAAAGTTTTAAATACTCTTTCAATTGCATATTATCATAACATTTACATATGTAAGTGTGATTAGGAGGAATATACATGGGTTTTAAGGAAGGCGGCGAAAGACGTCATAGTAGACCTAGTGGTGGTTTCCAGAGGGGACCTAGAGAAATGCACGATATCACATGTAGTGAATGCGGCGCACAAGCTCAAGTACCTTTTAAACCAATCGAAGGTAAACCAGTTTTTTGCAAAGATTGCCACATGAAAAGAAAGAATACTCAATAAATCTTATTTATTGATAAATCACTCAAAATTTTTATTTTTACGTTATATTTTTATATATCTTTTAATTTTTATTTACCATGGAATATTTAATTTTTCTTAATAAATTTGAATTTGATAATAAAATTTTCATTGATAAGCTAAAAACTTATTGTAATATTTTAGATTATAATTTTGAAAAAAATAAATTACTAATAGAAACAGAAAATTTTAATGAAGAAGTTCTAAAAATGCATGAAATTAGTAAAGTAATACAATTAAAAACAAAATGGAAAAAATTAAATTTTAAAAATCTGAAACAGGATAGTTTAAACGCAGTAACTAAATTCAATACTTACATAATTGAAACTGAATTCCAAAATAAAATACCAATATCTGCTAAATCAATATATCATCATGTTAATCCTTATTTAAAACACGAAAATAAAATCGTTGATGAAGAGAACTATGAATGCATTTTATATATAGAGTTTAAAAAAGAAGATAAAGATGTATATTATAAAGTTGGAATTAGTGAACATAAAATGTGGAACAAAATAAAACCTGTTGATTTAAAATTTAATGATATCTATATTGTTCTGGAAGAGCCAAGATTAGTAGAAGAAATATCTGATTTTTTAAGACTGTGCTGGATTTTTAAGACAACTCTTTATATAATGACAAGAAATAATAACAGGATTGAAAGTTTATTAAAAAAAGCTAAAGAAATAACTAAAGGAATAGATTATGAGAAATTTAATTTAAAATTTATACCGCATTTATCAAAAGATTTTATTAAAGTCGGTTTCTCAAAGCATTCAGATAAGAATGAATCAGATTTAATTAATTTTTTTAAGGAAAATGAAGATGAAAAAATATGTTTAGTATTTGGAAATGATACCTATGGATTAACACAGGAAACAAGAGATGACTTAGATCATTGTTTTAGATTGACTCCTGAATTAAAAAAACCATTAAAAGCAAACCAGGCATTGAGTTATATTTTTGGTATTTATGCTGCAATTAAACTATAATAAAAATATTAATCTTATTAAATTTTAGTCAATTACTTTAGGTAGACTTAAAAATTTATTCTTATTATTTAAATAATGCAAGACACAATAGATTTTAATTTTTGGCAGCTTAGTAATTATTATAATTATAGATGGATTAGTGGAGAAAAATTAATGTATGGCTGTCTTGAAATGCCTAAATTTGAAGAAGCTGTGCTCGAATCACTAATACATAATCCTTATGCAAAGAATGTAACTTTAAGTAATGAAATACCAATCAGCAATACTCAGATTTTTAAAAGGATGTATAAAGAATTTTGTCTTGCAAAACTAGATATAGAAATTATAGAAAGTGTGAAACGAATGTTATCCATTAAAAGACCTGATATTTCTTTTATTGTGAAAGAAGATAGAAAATTAATAATTGTCCCTAACTTAGAATATAATCTCAAGGTTTCTTAAAATAGCCTTTTTCCCATAATAGTTCTAAATAATCTTTTTTTATAGTTTCATTTATTCCTATAGATTTTAAAAATACAAAAATCTGTTTTTTACTTAATTCGAAATTCTCTTCATTTCCAATAATTTCAACTTCCATGAAATTTCCTAAATTAGTTACATTATCAAAATTTATTTTCATATTTTCAAAATTATAAGTTTCTCTTGATTTTTCTATTTCTCCAACTGTCTTAAAACCAAGCCAGGAAAATATTTCTTTTAATTGGTTTCCTTCTTCTATTTTTACAGTATACTCTTTTCTGCTTTTTGTTTCATTATCTAATCTTGGAGATTTATAATCTATTTTCCAGTTGCCATTTGTATTTCTTATTCTTAAAACTTGGTCTGTTTTTTCAAAATCTGTATTTGGAGGATCTAGAAGAATGTCATGCTGATATTTCTTTTCTTTTAAAACTGCACCTTTATTTAAAATTATATTCTTAATTTCTTCTGGATTTTCTAACAATGCTTTCACTTCTATTTCTATATTATCCATAATAATTTAAAATTATTTTAATATTTAAGATTTATTGTGGTGAAAACGATATGCTTATAAATTTATTTTTTATCCCAAAGTTATGGAAAAGAAAAATTCAAATTTAGTAAATAAATTAAAATTAGGTGCTGCAATTATCTTTTTAGCTACTAGTGGTGGATTCGGCATATGTAGCAGATTTGGCACTGATGAAATTACAACTACAATTAGAAATGCAGAAAGAGATCATAAAACTCAAATGTATTTAATCTATACTGATGATGGGACTTTTAGAAATGAAGATGCAGTCTATAGATTCAAGTGTAATTCATCAGATATGAATGGAGAAGCACTTAAATATATTGGAAAAAAAGTTGTATTAACTAGTTATGGTTGGAGAATACATGGATGTGGCTCTGGTTGTACAAATTATGAAAATGTTGTCGATATTCAGCCTGTAGAAGAATAAGATTAAGCAGTTTTAAATACTAGTTAATGTAAATGGATAAACAATGGAACAAACAAAAGAAGTTTCTAAAGAAGAGAAAGTAGGCTATCATAAAGGTTGCTTAAGTACCTTGGTTGCAGAAAGAAATGAATTAATTAAATTAGTTCAGATTACTGAAAATTTGATGCAGGTTCATTTAAAAGAATTAGAAAAATTAGGAATAAAAATAACAACTGAAAAGCCTAAGACTGAAGAGAAAAAATAATTCTTTTTAATTTATATAATGTAATATGTTAAATAAAATTAATCATGAAAGAATACATTAGACAAAGATTTTAAAAATGTTGATGGTCTTGACTGTTTAATATTAAAATAATCATTCAGACAATCTATAAAGTGTTGGTAAATGTGGAATTAGTATTTTACTCCAGGTTTCGTATTTTTGATCTCTTTCACCATCACGGGTTATATCTTCAATAGACATTAATCCTCCTGTTTTTAGAGCATTTTCATTTGGATAAACTTGGCCATTAGTTTTTGCAATGTAAATTAAGCCAAAATGTACCCTATCAACAGGTTTATCATCAGCTATCAATGTTCCAACTAATTTTGGCTCTGATAAAATTCCATTTTCTATTTTTATTTCTTCTGTTATCTCTCTATTCATCCCATTAATTATATAATTTGGAGAATCACTCTTGCGTAAATGCCCACCAATGCCAATTGAATGTTTACCAAATAACCTTTTATCACCATAATCTATTATGCTATTAGCCCTTACATAATGAAAAACATCATTATTTACTCCAAATACAATTACATAAGGAATAATTTGTAAGACTAATTCATCAGATTCACAATCATAACGCATATGGTAAAATGCATTTTCATTTAATTCTTTAATTAGCGTTTCTTCTAAATCTTCAGATATTGGTTCATATCCTAAGCCATTACTTCTAAGTTTTGTTAATAGTCTGGCATCTTCAACCATAACAGAATGTTTTAATTTACCATATGTTTTAGCTGCATTCTTCCAGTCAAATGTACTAAAATATTTTGCAGCTCGTGGCCCAAATTGTGACTGATAATTTGAATTATTTTCTAAGCCATATAATTTATCTGGGATTTTAGTTCTAAAAACTTTAAGTTTGCTTATTGGTATTTGATCTCCTTCTAAAATTACATCTCCCAACTCATCAGATCTTATTTCAAATACTAATTGTCCTCTAAAGTTACCATCAATAAAACCTGCAAGATCTAATGGACCATTCAAGCCTATATCATGATTGCTTATTAATTCAATTGCCATGTCTTCTGGAACATCAAAATATTCTCTTGAAGCAAATAAATAATGATCTCTTCTTGACCTGATATTTGCATTGCCTTGCATAACTGGTTCAAAAAATTCTTCTGGATTGTACGTGCCAGATTGAGATTTTAAATCTATAAAATTTGGAGTATGTCTTGCTCTTAATCCGACAACACCTTCAGTTTCACTTCCAGTAAGGTCTAAATGTATTGTTGGTTTATCAGTCATTAATAATGGTGCAGGTATCAATTCCCCATCTTTATCTTTTATTTTTAAAAATGGGTGCCAGTTCCAGAGGCTTTTTATTTCAGAAGCAGTCATTTCAGAATCCGAACCTGTAAAATATCTAATCTGATTGAACGTTAATCCTTCCCAAGCTATAACATTAAAGTGCAATGGTTGAATTAACAACCATAAATCCAAATCAGAATCCATTTTATACTGCCAGCCAACTTCATTAAAACTTGGACTATAATCTGCAATCATTCTTGTATTCAAGAAAAGTCTGCCCATTGTGCTTTTTGGAGAAGATTCAGCATATTTTCCTTTTGTAAATCTAATTTTTTCTTGTAAAGGAAATAAATAACTGAATCCTTTTATCATTTGTAATCCACTTACTGTGCTTTTCTTCTCTCTTTGTCTTTTTGGTAATTGCAAAAGTGTCCTGTAAATAGTTTGTCCTTCTCTTGGCCTGAATAAGCCTGCTGTTTCTGTATCCAAAACATATACTTCATCTGTAATTCTTGGTTCAAATGATGAAGTTTGAATTCTGTTTTCCAGGCTTGGATCTTTAAAAATATTTCTTCCATCTTTTTCTATTAATGTTAAATCTCTTCCAGCATTAGAAATTAAACCATTTACTATCAAATCTCTAAATTCTTGAGAGACTAAACTCATACCTCTTGATTCTTTTGACATTCAAATTTATGAAAATTAATTTATTTAAAAAGATTTGTTCTTACAAAAATATATATCGGAAATTATTTTTTTACAATATCTAATTTTAAATGAAGTTCTTTTAAAAATTCAGGAGTCCAGTCTTGAGGAGAGTCATCCATTGGATTTTCTGCAGATTTATTCTTTGGAAATGCAATAACTTCTCTTATATCATTTATTCCACAAAGTAAAGCACATAATCTGTCAAATCCTAATGCAATGCCACCATGGACTGGACAACCAAATTTAAAAGCATTTAATAAAAAGTCAAATTTCTTTTCTGCTTCTTCATAAGTTAATCCAGTAACTTGCAGCATTTTTGTTTGAATATCTCTTTTGTTTATTCTAATTGAACCGCCACCAACTTCAACACCATTAAGAACAACATCATATGCTTTAGCTCTTACTTTTCCAGGTTCATTTTCTATGTATTTAATATCTTCATCTAAAGGAGATGTAAATATATGGTGTTTTGCTTGCCATGCATTTATTTCTTCATTCCATTCAAATGAAGGAAAATCTGTAACCCACAAAAATTTATAGTTCTTAGGATCCATTAATTTTAATTTACTGCTAATATGCAATCTAACTTGTCCTAAAGCTGTAACTGATTTTTCAAATTCATCTGCAGCAAACAATAATAAATCGCCTTCTTTAGCTTCTACAGCATTAATCAATTCTTTTTGTACTTTATCTGGTAAATATTTTACAATTGAACTCTCTAATTTTCCAGATTTTTCAACTTTAATCCATGCTAATCCTGATAAATGGTGTGTTTTTGCAATTTCAATTAGTTCTTCTATTTCAGTTCTTGAAAATTTTCCGCAATCAGAAGCATTTAAACAACAAACAATTCCATTTTTATCTATTGTAGATTTAAAAATACTAAAATCTGAATGTTTCATTATTTCTGTAACATTTTTTAATTCCAATCCAAATCTCATATCAGGTTTATCTGAGCCAAATCTTGACATAGCTTCATGATAAGTTAATCTTAAGAAAGGCGTTTTTATATCTGAATCCAATACCTTTTTAAAAATATTTTTTAATAATCCTTCAATTAATAAATAAATATCTTCTCTATCTATAAAACTCATTTCTATATCAATTTGTGTAAATTCTGGCTGTCTGTCAACTCTTAAATCTTCATCCCTTAAGCATCTTGCTAATTGAAAATATCTGTCACATCCAGAAACCATTAGTAATTGTTTATACATTTGTGGTGATTCTGGTAAAGCATAGAATTTTCCTGGATGAACTCTTGATGGAACTTTAAATACACGTGCACCGCCTGGAGTAGTCTTAACAAACATAGGAGTTTCAATTTCCATAAAATTTTGAGATGATAAATATTCTCTTGCAGCCTGTGCAGCTTTATGCCTTGCTAATAAATGTTCCTGCATTATGGGCCTTCTTAAATCTAAATATCTATATTTTAATCTTAATTCTTCATTTGCTTCCACCCTATCATCAATTTCAAATGGAGGTGTTTCTGCTTCACTTAAAATATTTAATGATTTAACTTCAACTTCAATTTCTCCAGTTACAATTTTTTTATTTTCCATGCCTTTAGGTCTATTTCTTACTATTCCTGATATCTGTACACACCATTCTCTTCTAAGTTTATCTGCTTCTGGTATTTTGCTTGGATCAAGAACTATTTGTGTAGTTCCGTACCTATCTCTTAAGTCTATGAAAATAATTCCGCCATGGTCTCTTCTTGAATTTACCCAGCCAGTTAATTTAATCTCTTTTTTAATATCCTTAGAATTTAATTCTCCGCAAGTATTTGTTCTTAATGTTGTTGAAGTCATGAAAATGCCATTTGTATAGAATTTATAAGGCTTTTTATCTTTGTTGTGGCATTGGTATTATTAGTCCGCTTTTTTTACAATCATCATCACAACGAGAAATAATTTGCGCACATTTGTTATAGCATGTGGAATCAATTGTTCCATCTTTATTCTTATCAATTTCCTTTTTATAATCGTTATTTCCACCAGTCTATAGACGAACAGCAGTGAGCTGACTGGTGGCGTATGAATCGTAAGTAATTTCTATTTGAAAATAAATAAAATAGCGTAGTGTTGATGCTATGCTACTAGAAAACTCATAGAAATAGTGTGAACTTTCTTTCTAATAAAACTTTGTATCAGGAGAAACAATGAAAACAGAAATACCGAGACATAGCAGTTGCGTTGGAGAAGCATGGATGCATGGAATGTTCAAAATAAAGTACTGTCACCCAATATTTGATGACGAACAAGTGAGAAGCTACTGCGAAAACTTGTTCCAGAAAGCATGTGAAAAATACGAAATAAAAATAAGTGAA
>JAGWAD010000001.1 GCA_018302105.1 Candidatus Woesearchaeota archaeon | reverse complement strand
GAGAAAAAGTAATCAGTTGAAGTTAGTCAATTTCTTTTGATGCCCCACTCCGTCAGCAGACGGATTTGCCAGCAGGCAAACCCTTGGGGTGGGGAGGTTTACTAATATTATAAATTATAAGAATATATGAAAAAAAAGGGTTGGGAAGAAATCTATCAAAAAGAAGGAGAAATATTCTCTAAACCTTTACCTAAAATAATGAAGTTTTCTAAATTATTTAATAAACAAAGGTATAATAAAATATTAGATTTAGGTTGTGGAACTGGTAGACACAGTATTTATTTAGCACAACAAGGATTTGATGTATATGCTATGGATATATCCAAGACAGGCATTGAGATTCTGAAGAAGAATGCAAAAACAAAAAAACTGTTGAATATTCAATATAAAATACATGATATGAATAAAATACCATACAAAGATAATTTTTTGATGTAATTATATGTATCTTTACTATTGGGCATGGAACTTTAAATGATGCAAAAAAAACAATAGGTGAAATGTTTAGAGTTTTAAAACCAAGAGGTATTATTATTACAGAGTTTATGTCAATAAAAGATAAAACATATGGTAAAGGTAGGAAAATCGAAAAGAATACTTTTATTGGTTCTATGAAGGGAGAAGAAGATATACCTCATCATTATTTTACTGATAAAGAGATAAAAACTCTTTTTTCAAAATTTAAAAGAATAAAGATTACTCCAACAAGATATTTTAATAAAATTGAAGCATACGATGTTGAAGTTATTAAGTAAACTTCTTTCTAATTAATAGTCATTTTAGGAAATATAAATTTAATAAACTTTGATGATTTTGATCACCATGACAATATTTATCTGCGTTGAGAATTATATTTTATAAAAATTTCTCAACTTGTTTTTTAGCTAATTCTCTTTTTTTCTGATGTTCTTTTAAGAAAATTTTAACTTTTTCTATTAAAATTTGTTTTAATTCTCCTGATAGTAACTTACCTGATTTGTAATCATCATGTATTTTTTGTAGCTTATTATCATCAGGTTCAAAGAACATCCTTAACCACTGATAACTAATATCTATGTCCGGATTTCCGCCTAATTTTCTGTGTTCCTCTAAAGTGTCTTTTCCTCCTGAGAATGCATATTTTTTAATTTTCTTCTCTGCTTCTTCTGGAGTGTCTGTTAATGCTACATAAGACAATGGATCACTACTAGACATTTTTCCTCCTTTTAATCCAGGCATAAAAATATGGTATGTTGAGCTTAATGGAGAAAATTTATTTCCTTTCATTCTGTCCATAATATCATGTGCTAATTTTATATGTGGATCCTGATCTGTGCCAACTGGAACAATTACATTAATCTGACCTTCAAATTCTGGAAGCTGAGGATGAAGCATATCTGATACCTGCAATAATGCTGAGGATAATTTTCCAGGTGTAATATCCCCATAAATAGATTTTATTTCATTAAAAGTAATATGTCTTGCTGATTTTTGCGCTAAGGAATAATAACTGTTTGATTTTTTTCCATCATCTGATCTTTTGCTTTGGAAATAAAAATCACATTTTTTTAGATCTAAACCTAATGCTATATAATTTAATAAATATTCTTCAATTGCTACTTTTTTTAATTCTTCCATATCTGGATTTCTTGTGTTATATGCTTCTATGTCTGCAACTGTAATATACACTTTTGCACCTAAACTTTGATAGAAAATAAATTGTCTAGCTACCATTGCGTGTCCTATATGCATTTTTCCAGAAGGCATTAAACCAGTCATCATTGCAAATTGTTTTTTGTTTTTTATACAATCTAATATTAAATTAAAATTCCTGTGGCCGTAAACTATTTCTCTTCTAAATAATAATTCTTCATTAAAAATTTTAGGAAGTTCTTTTGGCATATAAGACATTCCAAATTCTTTTATTAATTTGTCATAGTCTATTTTTCCCTTTACTTCCCATGGTGTTACTGAATTTTCCATTTATGAATCAGATTATTACTTATTTATTATTCTTTGGATTATTAAATTAATTACTAAAAAATGATTAGTAAGTTATTTATTATATTTAATGTTTAAATTAATGTGGAAAAAGAGGGAAATACAATAAACGAACTTGCAGATGTATATAAAGAAACAGAAATTAAATCCTCTTTGAATGTTATTTCATCAGAAACTAAAAAAGAAGATATAAATGTAAATTCTGCTTATGATAAGATTACTGGGAATTACTGGTACAATAATAAATCGTTATGGCTGATGCTGCGGACTATATGTTTTATAATTATTTTATTAGTATTTTTAGGATTAATATTTAATTTTGAATATAATTCTGTGAAAACTTCTACAATATTCTGGTTTTTTTTAATTCCTCTAATGGTTGTAATAATATATTTTGTTCCTATGCTATGGAGGAATATTTGTCCTTTGGCTACAACACATTTGTTTAATTTTAATTTTTTTCATAAAAAGAGATTAAGTAAAGAAGGAGTGAAAGCAAATATACCAAGCGGGGTGCGATCTACGGCATATAAATTTTTAATTAAGAATGGTGTTTTAATAAGTGCTTTATTATTCTGGATTATAGTTCCAATGAGATTATTTTTATTTAATAAAAATGATTTTTTAACTTTGATTTTACTTTTAATAATTTTTTTAACTGCTTTAATTATGGGGTTTTTATTCCCTGTAAAATCGGGATGGTGCACAAGTATTTGTCCTGTTTTTAGTGCAGAAAAAACTTATGGGATAAATCCAATGTTGTATATTAGGAATCAAAGGTGTGATTATTATAATGAACAACTGAAAAAAGTTAATTCCTGCAGCGGCTGCAGTTTTAATTGCATTGATGTTAATGAACCTGAAGCCTGTTATTTCATGGAAAGCTGTTCAAGACCATTTCATGATAATATAAATGCTTTGATGAGAAAAATATTTATTTCTACATTTCCAGGATTTGTTTTAGGATACATGTTTTTTACAGATGGATTTAATTTATTTGTTAAATCTTTAAATTTTGAAATATTAATTGCATTAAAAGATACTTTTTCTACTAATTTATTATTAAAATATTCTGCGATTAGTATTTTTATGGGCATTACATTTTTAATTTATAATTTAATTAAATATTTATTCAGAAGATTTATTAAAGAACAATTAACATTAGATAAACCAAATAGAACCTATAGTCTATATAAACGAAGGCTTGATTTATCTTTTATATTAATATCTTTTAATTTATTCTGGATTGGAAGTTCTTATGCAATGATATTTTATGTCTTTAGTCCGATATTTAAATTAAGCAATGATTTATCCTTAAATTTATTCTCTGTTTTATTTTTTACAATTTTTACTTTAAGTATTGTTGGATTAATTAAAGGCTGGAATGAAACTTTTATACAAGGAGAACATAATCCAAGCTGGTGGTAGCTAAATTGTCATGCGAAAAGTGAAGTTGGATAGTTAAACACAAAGTTTTTATATAACTTTAAATTTGAGAATACTTAGCATGAAAAAAAGAGGTTATTTATTCATAGTTTTATTATTAGTTTCTCTGGTTCCGACTTATGCTGCACATGATGCTGTTGTTAATTTAATTAATTATAATCCACAATATGAAACTAAAAATATTAATTTTAGGTTGAGTATTGAAAATCAATTAACTAGCATGCATTCTATTGATAAAGTTAATCTTGTTACTAATGGTATCTCTTTTTTAAATGTATTAGATCCTCAATCATGGCAACATTATAATGATTCTAATCTAATAAACTGGAATGGCACTGTTGCATTTTTGCCTGATTCAATTAATAATGTCAGATTTAATGCTTATTTAAATAAAGTCAATCAAGATAAAACTTACATCTGGACTGTTAATACAGTTGATACTAATGGTGATCTGGAAACAAATACCTTTGATGTTACTGTTCTTAATGATGATGTAAAACCAATTGTTACAATAAATTCTCCTAAAGATTATAGTTTTGTTAAGAATGAACCATTTACGTTCTCTTTAACTGCCACTGATGCTGAAACTGGGATTGATACTTTAAAATTATCTAGAATTGAAGCTGATGATAATGACAATCCGCAGAATTCTATAGGTCTTGGAAATTTCACTTTTAATCTTAATTATAATTTAGGATTATATACCGCTAATTTTAATCCTTCTGTTATGAATCCAAATTTGAGTTTTTTAGATTTTAAAATAATGGATATTTATGATAATGCTGATAATTTGTATGATGATGCAAATACACATCATATTTATGTTGATGATCAGTCTCCTTTAATAAAAGCAAATTTTGATGAAGATTTTGCAACAAATAATCTGGCACAGACATTTTCATATAATGTAACTGATAATTCATTTTTTACAAAACAGTATGGATTTTCTCCAGAAGTTGCATGTAATTTATATATGGAGACTGATAATAACCCAAATATTCCAAATTCTGCTGTAAATTTTACAGACAATTCTTATAATTCCCAGATTGTTTCAGATTTAAACAATAAATTAGATGGAAATTATAATTCAATATTGAAATGTGAAGATAATGCTGGATTTGAAACTTCTTATTCAAGTTCATTTTTATTGGATACTAATGGACCAGATATAGAACTGATTAATCCTTCTAATGGAGATTTTGTAATAAATGGCACATTATTGAACTTTAGTTTAACAGATGCTTTGGATATTATTAGTGTTTGGTATAAATTGAATAATGAAAATGAGGTTTATTTACAATTAACAAATGGAGAAACTTCAATTGATACTTCTTTATGGGGTGAAGGCAATAATGTTGTGCAAGTTTTTGCAAATGACAGCTTAAATAATATAAATAATGTGTCTTATAATTTTATTATTGATAATAGTGCACCAAATATTGCCTTATTATTACCAAATGGACAGTTATCTAATGCAACAGTTAATTTTGTTTATAATGCAAGTGATTTATATTCTAATAATATTGTATGCAGTCTTTCAGCTATTAATCCTTTAACTGGAGAATTTATTTTAGATTCAAGAAATGTTGTTAGTGATGAATTAAATTCATTTTATTTAAATCTTGCAGAAACAGGATCATGGACGTTTGATTTAGAATGCATTGATGAAGTGGGTTTAATCAGTGTTGTTAATAGTGCTGTTAATGTTGATAATGATGCACCTATTATTGATTTAAATTATCCAGGTAATTCAAGTATTTTTGATAGAGGTTATACTCAATTTTTATATAATGTTACAGATGAATATAGTATCTTTGTAGACAAATGTGAATTATATATTGATAATAGTTTAAATTTAACTAATTCAACAGAGATTAATAAGGTTAATAACTTTTTTGAGCAAAATATTATTGATGGCTGGCATAAATGGAAAATTGGTTGTGAAGATATAGTAAATAATAAAGTTTATACAGATGAATATAATTTTTTAGTTGATACTGTAGTGCCTGATGTTAATCTTAATTATAATAAACTTACATTAGAAAAACAATTAGATTCGTTAATAACCAATTATACAGTTGAAGAACTAAATAAAAATTCTTCTAAATTAACAATAAGAGATGCAACAAATAATACTTTATATGAAATAAATTCAGAAAATCAAAATTTAGTAGTAAGTGGTTTGGATTTGGGTCTAGGTAACTTTACTTTAAGTGTCTTTTCAGATGATGTAGCTGGAAGTTCACAATTGGTTTGGATTACTTTTGAAGTTGTTGATAATTTAGCGCCTAAAATATTAAGTTATTCACAAATAAATAATACTGTTTTTAGTGCAAATACAAATAATGTAAATATTAGTTTAGTTACTGATGAAAATGCTAACTGCAGATACAGTGTGAACTTCACATTAGCTTATAATGCTATGACTGACATGACTACAACTGGAAGTAAAAATCATTTAGTTAATTTTGCTTTGAGTCCTGGATTAAGTTATAATTATCATTTTGCCTGCAGTGACGGTATAAATACAATGACTAATTTACATTCTTTAATATTTTCAATAAGTCAATCTTCTTTTGATCCTGGAAATGGCAATACTAATGGTGGTGGTGGGGGAAGAAATAGAGATAATAACATTGTAAATAATACTCTAATAACAAACCAAACTCAAAATAATTTTGTAATCCAAAATGTAAATAATAGTGTTAAGAATGAAGAAAATAATGCACAAGTAAATGAACAGCCTAATACTAATGCGAGAAATACTGAATCAAAGCAGGAAAATTCAGCACCGCCAATTACAGGTTTTGGTGTATTTGCAAATAATATTGGAAAATACAAAAAACAATCATTAAGTGCTGCTTCTGTTATTGTTTTAGGAATGCTAGGAAGTTATGGTTTTTTTAGATATAGAAAATATAAACAATATATGATGCATAGACCACCCTTTAACTAGAACTTATTTTGTATGTGTTTAATTCATAGTAACTACGAAAAGGTTATAAATTAATATAATCTATAAATAATATGAAAAAATTACAATTATATATCTTTTTAGTAATTTTACTATCTTTAATATTAATTTTGCCAGCTATTAGCGCAACACCTGAAAATCCAGAATTGGTAATTTTAAATTCAATAACAGAAAACTTAAATGATAGCTTGTCACCTGAATTTAATTCAGATCCATCTGCAGATAAAAAAATTTATAATATCAATGCTGGAACAGATGAGAATGAAGTAACATTTAATTTAGAACTTTCACAAGATGTTGAAGTGATGTTTTATGGAGCAATACAACAAGAAGATATAACAGTATTAAATAGATATTCTGCAACATTAAGATTATATGGTCAGGGTAATGTAATAAAATTTGAAATACCACAACCAGATTTTCCAGGAGAAAGTCTAAACTATGAAGTAATAGTAAATAAACAAACTATTAAAGCTAAAATTTGGACAGATCAAGAAACTTATGGTAAAGGAGATTATGTCAAGATTAATATTCAACTTCCACAAGAAAAATTTTCTTCTTGTGAAGTATATTTAATTGATCCTTCTGGTTATGAATTTTCAACAGGAATGGGTGGTTGTGTTGCAGGCGTAACTGAATTTTTTGATGAGCGTTTTATGAAACAACCAGAAGAAAGATACACACAGTCAGGACAATTGGAAGAATTTGTAACTTCTTTAATAGAGGATGATATTGAATATGGAAGATTAGGCGATAAATTTGGAACGTGGGGTATAAAAGTTCTTGTAAATAAGAGTGAATTAGTTTGGCAAACATTAACAACAAAGTTTGATTATAATAATGGTAGTTCAAGTGGTGGTGGTGGGGGAATACTTTTGCCGATTCCTGATAATCTTAGTGATGTTGATACAGATGAAGATAATATAATAGATAATGTGGATAATTGTCCAGCAATATGGAATTTATATCAGGAAGATTATGATAATGATGGAGAAGGAAATGTATGCGATAATAATGATTTTCTACCTCAAATCGACATATCTGATTACAATTATAATTCACAGACAGGAAATTTAACAATAAAGATAACAAACACTAATGATGATACAAAAAACTTTGAAACACAAGAAGAATTAGATGATGCAATAAAACATTCAATAAATACACCTGATTTGAAAGCAAAAGTAAGAATCTATTGGGTTAATGGTGAAGAAATGACAGAAGTTGCAACAGAAGATTTACCACCAGTAGTATCTTCAAATAGAGATAGTGTATTAACAATAAAAGAATATAATTTTCAAAATGTATTTGCACCAGAAGGATTCAGAGTAGTTTTATTTGTAGCAATTGAATTAGGAGGAGAGAAAGAAGAGAATGAAATATTTGTCAGTGAAAATTCTAATACTTTTCAAGATGTATACTATATATTTAAAAATATGAAAATAAACCTAATAAAATCAATAAAAGAAAATCTTGAAAATGATTTAACTCCAGAATTTACAGCACTTAGAAATGACTTAAATACAGGTAATTATTATGAGATTAATGCCAATAGAGATGAGAAGAATATTACCTTAAATATAACAGCCAGTATATATATTATTGATTTTGAAATCTATAGAAATTCAGATATTATCAATTTATTAGAATCAAAAGAGGTTGAAGAAATATCAAAAGATAAAATAGAATTTAGTATATGGGATCAGGGTAATGCAGAAGATATAATATATAATGAAGACGGAACAGCAACATTCAGATTAAATAAAAATCATAATCAAATATTAATGTCTGTGAAACAATTTTCTGAAGAGGGAGAAGAAGCAGAAAGTATTGGATATATGCTTGTAGTAAACAAAGAAGATTTAGATGCTAGTGGAAATCCAAGAGCCTTATTAAACACATTAAGTGGAAATTTAAAAGAGCAAATAAATTTTGACCCTATGAAATTTGAATATAATCTTACAGCACAATTTAATGAGGATAATATTACTTTGAATGCATCATCATCAGCAGATGCTACTATAAGTATGGATACGTTAAATGAAATAAACAGCGATGATGAAATAATAAATGAAGACGGTTCAATGACTTTTAAATTATATACTGGAAATAATAGGATAATTATATATTTAGCGCCTAAAGTTGGTGGAGAAGCGACGCAGTATTTTTTGAATATAAACAAATTAGAACCTGTATCTCAACCTTTATGGAATTTAACAAGAGTAAATGTTTCTGGGATAGAAAACTTTAATGCAACAGTAAATGGATCTTATATGAATCAGATAACAAAACCTTTAGGCTATAATCTTGTTGTATTTTATAATGGCAATGATAAATTAATAGAATTTGGGCGTATATTCAATGAAACTAATGATTTAGATATGAGCAGAATAAAAATTGTATTAGGTGATAGTTCATTAATAGTAGACTTTGATGGGCAATTATTAGAGAATGAAGTTAAGACTTTATATTTAAAGAACAATGGTTTTAATAAATTATGTGTTAAAAATGCTGAAGTCTTATCTGCAAGTAATATAAGTGTTAATTGCGATCAGCAAGACGAATATGACTTTACAAACTGCTTAAAAAATCCTGTTGAAACAAATATTAGTAATATACTATGCGTTGAAACTGATGGAACAATAAAAATAGCAGGATTAACACATTCTGGAATTAAAGGAATTATACTGGCTCCTGCTCCTCAGAATAATGATAATAATGATGGTGATGATGGAGTTAGAAGATATAAAGGAATTAATACTAAACGTGTTGTTAGTCCAGTAGTTAATACTGAAGTTAAATCAATTGAACAGCCTAAGGTTGAATCAGTAACTTCAATTATAACAGAAAATACTAATGAGAATAACCCTATTACAGGTTTTACAGTTTTAGGAACATTAAGCAAGTATAAGAAATCTTCTTTAATAACCTCGTCTATAATTTTATTAGGGATTTTAGGAAGTTTTGGATTTTTCAAATACAGAAAATTTAAAGTTTCACAAAAATCTAAGAAATAATAATTTTTCTATGATTACTTTAAATAAGTTTATTTTACAGATAATTATTGGAATTCAAATGATTCTTTTAAATGTGATATTTAATATTATAACAAATGGACTTAGCATTTTTCAAACACACCAATTTATTATTAGTAAGTAAACATAATGAAGAAGGACTTGAATATTTTATGAAAAAATAAATTTTAAGGTTTTCTCCATAACCAATATAAACTGCCTTCTCTTGTTCTCATCTTTCCATCTTGTTTTTCGAATATATCACTATAAAATTCGGTGTTCCTCCCTGCATAAACTAATGTTTCTTTGACAACATCTCCTGTTTTAGCTGAATGATTTACTGATGTATTATAATCGTGATTGCCCATTACAATTCCCTTATAATTATATTGCTCTGCATATTGAATTAAACCATTTTCATTATAATCATTTATTGCTTTAACTGTTTGATTTCCGCCCTTAATTCCAAATCTTGATAATTCCAGACTATTGCAAGCAAGTATTTTCTGTTCTGGAGCATTTTCTATATAAGTTTCAAAACCTATGACTAATCCAAATCTCTGTTTTTTCTTTTCATTTACTTTTACAAAATTAGCAAATAATCTAATTTCCTGTTCTGATAATAAAATTGGTATTGTATAACCCATCATTAATTTATCAATCTCTTCTGGGACAAATATACAACATCCAGAGTCATTTCCGTAAGTTACATCTAATGGATATTTTTCCAATTCTTCCATTGTATAAGTCAATGTTCTTTTTCCTTTTAGTTTTGATGGAAGTGCTAAATCACTTATATCAGGCAATTTTCTTAATAGTTCTGCATTTTCTCTAACTATTTTCTCTAAATGTTCTTTTGTTTTTCTAGAATATTTTATATTAGGAAATAATCCGTGATTTTGTAATACTGAATTTGGATGTGCATTTGGATTTGTAATTGGTCCGCCAGTAATTATCTGATACATTCCTATAATATTATCTTGTGCTTTTTTTAAATCAAAATAATAGTAATCATCTAAAAATTTAGATCTTTCTTTAAGATTTGCTGTTAAAATTGTTTCTACTATTTCTTCTTCATTCATTTTATCTGAATTTTCTATAAATAATTCAAAAGGATCTTTTTCAAGATGCTCTATATCAATTTCTAATATTGCATTTTTTATTATTCTAGTTTTTGAATTCTGTTTGAAATAATTAAATTCTTTTTCAATTTCAGTGTCACTTATTTTTCTAATTCTCTCATAACTTTCTTCTAATCTTACATTAATATCTTTATTATTTATCCTTATTGAGGGCATTAAATCAAAAACTAATTGCAATGTATAGTCTAATTGTCTTAAATAGCTTAGGGATTTTTCTTCATATTTTTCGTAATCTTCTCTCCACCTGTTTAAATTTTTTATTCTATTCTTTAATTTTTCTTTATATCTTGCAATTGCATTTTTATTGTTAAGACCTATAACCCAGTCATTGTCCTTGTAAATACTAAACAATAGTTCTTTATCTTTTTTTGTTAAATCTTTTACTTCTTTGTAAATTAATATTAAGGCTTCTTTTTGTGATTTTATTAAATCCTTATAAATTTTATAAGCTTTTACAACATCACTTTTTGTTAACTCATATTCAAATGTTAATTCTAATGGTTTGGATTCAATTATTCTTGGATTAAAACTTTCTGTATTTTCTTCTGCAGAGGTTCCAAAAAGTTTTTCTAAAGCTTTTTCTAATCTTTTATCTTCTATTAATTTTTCATGTAATTCTCTTCCTAAATCTTCTCTAAGTCTTTCTGTCCATTTAGGATTAGATAATGCTGTTAAATATTCTTCTCTATAATTGGATTCTAATAATACTGCTTGCCTAACAAATCCTTTTTTCCTAAACTCACTTGCTAAATCTTCTAGTGCCATTGTTGTTATCTATTAGTGGTATAAACAGCAAACTTTATAAATCTTTATATTATCACTTTATTATGGTTACACAAATATATGAAAGCAATTCAGTTAAGGAAAAATATAGATTAAATGGTAGTCCTCATTTTGAAAATGGAGTTACTGCTGAATCTATTTTAGGAGATAATAAAAAGAGATATTTTACTGTATATTCACCTTTAGTTGCTGATTCTCAAAGATATATTAAAATTGCAAGGAGAATATTAGATACAGAAATTATGAATAAAGCTGAAGAACTTGGAGTTGAAGAGTGTGTTATTGAAAGTGTTAAACCTTCTGTAATTGGAAGAATCCCAAGGTTATATCTTGAAGCTGAAGTTTTTTATTAACTATTATTTCTTATTTAATAACATTCGATAATTTTATATTCTCTATAATAACTATTAAAGTAAAAGATGGTGGAAATAAATAAGCTTGCTTTAAAGATAGGTGGAGAAGCTGGCTATGGAATAATGGGTATAGGATTGATATTTGCAAAACTATGCATGCGTTCTGGATTATATGCTTTTATGTCTCATGATTATCCTTCTTTGATTAGAGGCGGACACAATACATCGCATATTCGTGTTGAAGACAATATAGTTACTAGCCACATAGATACCTGTGATTTATTAATAGCTTTAAATAAAGAAACAATTGATTTACATAAAAATGAACTTACTTTAAATGGTGGCATAATTTATGATGGTGAAGAAGACAAAATCGCAAATGCGGAAATAAGAAATGACATCCGATTATTCGCTGTTCCTTTAATGAAGATTTCAAGAGAAATATCTGGAGAAAGAATATTAAGAAATACTATTGCTCTTGGAGCTAGTGTTGCTTTATTTGATATTGATTTGGAATTATTATTTAATATTTTAAAAGAGAATTTCAATAAAAAGGGAGAAAAAACAGTAAAAATGAATATTGATGCTGCAAGAAAAGGCTATGAGTTTATTAAAAATAATTATAAAAAAGAATTTAGAAATAAAATTGTTAAAAAAGAAAGAAAAAATTTAATATTATTAACAGGAAATGAAGCAATAAGCATTGCAGCAATAAAGGCTGGATTAAAATTCCATTGCCAGTATCCAATGACTCCAAGTTCACAAATTTTGACTTATTTAAGTAGTAAGGCAGATGATTATGGAATTGTTGTTTTACAATTAGAAGATGAAATCTCTGTTATTAATACTGCTTTAGGTGCAAGCTGGACTGGAGCAAGAAGCATGGTTGCTACTTCTGGCGGTGGATTTTGTTTAATGAGTGAAGCTTTTGGATTAGCTGGAATGGTTGAACTGCCTTTAGTTATAATAATGGGACAAAGAGGCGGGCCTGCAACTGGATTGCCTACGAAGAGTGCACAAGGAGATTTACAATTTGTTTTACATGCTGCACAAGGGGAATTTCCAAGAATTGTATTAGCTCCAGGGGATGTTGAAGAATGTTTTGATTTAACTTTAGAAGCTTTTAATTTAGCTGATAAATTACAAAATCCAGTTTTAATATTGCATGATGTATATTTAGCAAATAATGGAAAGGTGATTGATTTACCAAATATACAATATTCTGTTGATAGGGGCAAAATAGCTAAAGATGAACAACTGGATAGTGTTAAAGACTATAAGCGATATGAATATAACAATAATGATTGTGTTGTTTTGCGATCATTGCCTGGACAAAAAAATGGGTTGTATAGTTGTGGAAGTGATGAACATGATGAATATGGTCAAATATCGGAAGATCCTGAAAATAGAATTAAGATGATGGAAAGAAGAATGAGAAAATTAGAATATGCTAAAGAATTAATTGGGAATAAAATGACAAAACTTCATGGTTCTATTGATGCTGATATTACAATAATTGGTTGGGGAAGCATGAAAGGAAGAATTTTAGAAGCAATGAAATATTTTGAAAAAGATAATATTAAAGTTAATTTTTTACAAATAATTTCTATGAGTCCATTTCCTGTAGATATCGTTAATGAGATATTGCGCAAGGCGGGATTTATTATTATTGCTGAGGAAAATTTTAGTGGACAATTATCAGGATTAATTACAGAACATACTACAATTGAAATTAAAAATAAATTACTAAAATATAATGGTGTTCCATTTTCACCATCTGAAATTTATGATAAAATAAAATCAATGTATAAAAAATGAAAACTTTACTAATGCAGGAATGCCCAAGTTGTATAAATGAAATGGTTGGAATAGCTGGAAGAAAAGATGCAATATGTAATAATTGTGGATATAAGGAGCCGTGCTGTTAATGACTGAAATCAAAGATTATACGCAAGGTAAGATTACGTGGTGTGCTGGCTGTGGGGATTTTTCTATTTTAAATGCTGTAAAAAGGGCTTTTGTAGAATTAAATATCCAACCTGAGAATTTAGCATTTACTTCCGGAATTGGATGCAGCTCTAAAATTTCTTATTGGACTAAAGCATATGGATTTTCAGGATTGCATGGAAGAGGATTACAATTGGCATTGGGAGCTAAACTTGCTAACCGCAATCTAACAGTGTTTAGTGCTGCTGGTGATGGTGACTTATTAGGAGAAGGAGTAAATCATTTAATTCATACAGCAAGAAAAAATATTGATGTTACTTTAATATTACATAATAATCAAGTTTATGGTTTAACAACTGGACAAAAAAGTCCTACTAGTGAAAAAGGATTTATTACAATTTCTACTCCAAAAGGTGTTGTAGAAGATCCATTAAATCCATTATTATTGGCTTTAACTTCTGGATCTACTTTTATTGCAAGATGTTTTGCTGGTGATTTAAATCATATAACTAAAATAATTGCTGAAGGAATAAAGCATAAAGGATTTTCTTTTATTGAGATTTTACAGCCTTGTGTTACTTATAATTATTTGAATACTTATGATTACTGGAAGGAAAGATGTTATGATTTACAACAGAATAAATATGATTTTACGAATAAGGAAGAGGCTTTTAAAAAAATGCATGAGTATGGAAAGAAAATGCCTGTTGGAATATTTTATAAAATAAACAAGCCAAGCTATGAAGAATTATTTAAACAAACTAAAATTCCTTCATATAAACATAATATTGATAATATTAATATTGATAAATTATTTGAGGAATTTAGATAACTAAATATCTGATTTTTATATATAGCAAACCACATAAATTCTTAGGTTAAAAGTGATTTGCTGTCAGTCAACAACAAAAATAAAAAATACCCAATTACTTTGTTGGTTGACTATAATCTTTAAATCTATTTTTTCTTTTTACTTTGAGAATTACTCCATAGTCTGTCTCTATGTTTATTAATAATATAAATTACAGTTATGAATAATAAGACTAAAACTCCAAATCCTATTTTTGAATTTGTCGCAAAGTACATTATTGTAGATATGAATGTTGAGATTGTTGATCCTGCAAATAAACCTAATAATATTGAACTATCCAATACTAAAAATAAAGTAATTATTAATATTATTAAATTAAAAATTGTGATTCCTATATATTTTCTTGAGTTATAAGAATTTTTATCTTTTTCAAATTCTCTTTGTTTTTTATCTTGTTCTTTAATACATCTCTGCTGTTCTTCTGTTTCATTAATTGTTTGTGCTTTATCTACAGGTCTTATGCCATAACAATCTTCGTATGGATAATAGGCATCTTGTCCAGTATATTTTAAAAAGAAAACATTTGTTCCTAAGAAAACTAATGGAATATATAAAATAATTATAATTAAGGAATAGATTAATTTAACTTTTTCCATGTTTAATTATTTGTTAACTTATTTTTAAATTTTGTGTATTTATAATTTCATTAACTGGTGGTTAATATATAGAGTATATCAAAAGCTTTATAAATATGTCACCACTTTAGAATGCTGTCATAAAATGGCTAAGGAAATAAGTTTAAAATATGGAAATTTGTCTTTTGGCAAAGTTGACAAGACTCCTTTAGGTTTAGAAAGTAAAGTTTCAGAAGGTGTTGTTGAAATAGAAAATTTAAGATTAAATTATTCTCCAATAATACATGAGTTTGATACTTTTCGTTTATTAAAAGGTACTTATTGGCCAAATGTTGATGGACAATCTGGCGAGGAGTTAAATGAAAGAAAACTATATAGGGATCAAATAGATTTGGATCCAATTTTTATTGATAATATAGAGAAAGGCGTTGTTCCTGTTAAAGCTTCTGATGGTACAAAATTATTTGATATAAAAAGACATGTTTATAATCAATATATTGCTCCTTCAGGAGAAACTGATATGGTTCTTCTTGTTAAAGATATTGAAGCAAGATATGAAAGTTGTTTTAAATTTGGATTTTTGAATAAGATGTTTGGTCCTAAACTTACACTTGAGAATGTAGCTATTAATTATAGTCTTAAAGATGGAAATTTAGTAAAAGCTGGTGGTAATGAATTTAAATTAAAATATGAAGATATTGAAAATGTTGATATTGAAAATGCAAGGAAGCAAGGTTATAAAGATTTAGTTGCTTTTGCTGAAAAAGGACAAGGTAAACACAAAACACCTGAAAAGGTTAAATCTACAACTGAAGAAAAGCAAGTTCCTAAAATAAAAGTTAGTTCTAATAAATCACGCAGGAGTGGATTTACCTGGGCATTAGGTGGTCTTATTTTAGCTGCAGGTTTAGGTTATCTTTGGCTTAATAAGAATGAAATGTGGAAAAATTCTGCTAATGAAGAAGTAACAGAGAGAAATAATATTTTAGGAGTTGAAACTCCCCAACCAATTGGAGAAACAAATAAAAAATCTGAAGGACAACGTTACAGGGAAGGACAAAGAATGGAATTTAATAATGATTTTGCCCTTAATGCTTATCACCTTAATGCTTTTGATGAAGATTTTATAAAAAAATATGAAGAAAGAGGCATTACCGGGTCTGTTCAAGTTAGTTATATAGTCACATTATTAGGTAAAACAGAAGTTGAAAAAGTTTATGATAAAGATTTAAAATGCAGAGATAAAAATAATTGTCCAAAAGATGAATTAAAAAAAGAATTAGAAGAAACTTTAGAAAGGGTTCGTACTACAGATGCTGGTGGTGCTAGATATTGGTTAAAAATAAATTTTTTAAATAATAATATTTATAAATGATACCACTTTAAGGTTAAGATAATATGAAAGGAATTAAAAATTATATGGTTATGGGCGCATTATCTAGTTTTATATCTATAATTTCTGCATGTTCTTGTGAAGATAAGCTTGAAGAAAGTGAAGAGAAAATTTCTGAAAACACAAAAGTTGCTATAAATAACCAAGGTTCGGATTTAGGAACAAATGGTAATGATGAGAGAATACTTGGAATTGCTGAAGAAACAGCTGAAACAGAAGCTCTTGTTATTAGAAAAAATAGTCTTGATTGTAAAATTAAAGATGCAAACAATGAATCAAAAATAAATCTTAGAGATATTGTAAAAACAGAAGATAAAAAAGTTATACACAGATATGGGCCTGTAAATGTTGAAAAAGGATTAGATATTTATTGCAGAAGTCTGGATAAGAGTAATCAATTAAAGAATTTTAAAATTTTTAGAATTTATGGTACTTCTGAAGAACAGTTAACTGGCGGAACTTTAAGTGAAGAAGGGGGCTATAATTTTGTCAGATTGAGTTTTGCTGAGAATGGTTGTTATAAATTTGTAGCTAATCTTAATAATAAAAAATTAGTACATCTTAAATTTCAAGTTGGTGAGTCCTGTCCAAGTGAAGAAGCTGACACTTTAGTTACTATGCCTGCAACAGATACATATACTTTTGTTTTAGGTGGTAAAAGAACTAAAGTTGATTCAATAAGAAGGCATAGACCTACTGAAAAAGGTGGGGATTAAAATGATAATTTCTAATAAGATTAAGGCTGTTGGATTAGCTGCTTTAGTAACTATACTTTCTGATGATGCAAATGCACAGGAAAAATGGACTGATGAAAAAAATTTAATTGATCCTGGTATAGATTTACCTAATACTTTTGAAGTCAGGCAAAGTTCAGATGGAAAATACCGTGTTAAACTTAAACAGGATTCAATTACTGTCAATACTGCAGAATATCCCAAGGCTAAACTTAAAAGCCAATATAACTTAAAAAATAATGAAGCTGTTTTTTTATTTGTTGATTCTGATGATTTTGATGATAAGGGAAATCCACTTGTACAAAAAAAATTGGAAGGGGTCCTTATAGGGGCTATGTTGTTGTTCCAAGTGACTCAAATTATTTCCTTGTAGGAATGCGTGTCAATAAAAAACCTTATCAGCCAGACGGAAGATTACAAAGTCCTCAAGATGTTGCAGTAGAAGAATCTCCCAAGTCTGGAAGTGGTGCAGAAGGTGGAAAAAAAAGAAGAAGGGAAAGAGCTGCTAAACCTGTTACAAGGGGAATGGAAAAAAATAGTAGTTCCCGTCAAGCTCAAGGACCTGGACAACCGTCATCTGCAGAATCAAAACAATCTTTAGAATTTCAAAGGACAAAGCGGAACTTATATTGTTTCAGGCAGAAGAGAAAAAAGAATAGATTTACAACAGCAAACTCTATTATTTTCGTTTGATTCAGATATTATTTTTAAAAAAACAAAGTTTAATGCAAGTAACAGTGGTGATGTAGATGCAGAAAGTTTAACTCTGGATTTTAGAACAGGTGTTGGTTTTAATTTAGGTAAATTCTTATTTGGAGGTATGATTGGTGCTGAATATAATAATATAGAAGCAAGAGATCCAATAAAGAATATAAGTTTAGGAAGAAGGACTGATGCATTAAGTATTTTACCCGGGGCCTTGTTTAAATATAATAATAATTTAGGCTTAATTTTAGCATATAGATTAAATAAAACAGTTTTAGATTACCATAATGTCACTATAGCAGGTGTTGAAAAAGGTTTTATTGGTAGGGGCACTATAGAATTGCCATTAGTTAATTCCAAGAGTATTGATACTAATTTTAAACTTACTGCAGATTTAGCTTTTTTAGATGTGCAACAACAGGTCACAGGAAATGAAGGTAGCAATTTTACTAACAATTATGGGGATCAAACAAATTTTTATTTAAGTCCTGCTTTAGAATTTTTACTTAAAAATCATGGTACTAATTTAAGTCTAGGTTTGGATTTAACTTCTATTTATGATCCAAGTTTAAGAAGTAACTTAAGTCCTGAACAATTAACTAGATTATCTGAAGTAGGATCAAGGAATGTTAATGGTTTAAATGCGTCAAATATTAATGGTTTTGGTGGTTTACTAAGAATAAGCAAAGAAACTCCCTTTGGCCAATTTTATGGCAATCTTAATTTCCCTCTTCTTGGAAATTTGAAAAATTTTGAAATTGGCGGAGGATTAAAAAATCCAAATATTGCATTTTATTTAACTTATAATTACAACAGTGTAAATGCAGCTTCTTATAATCTTTCAAATCAAGCTACTTTCCTTAATTTTTTAATTGGAAACACAAATGGGAATAATTCCTTAAACGATTTACTTGATGTTGGAAAGCCATTCAGAAACTTAAGATAGTTTTATATTATTTATAATCTTAAAAATTTTTATGTTATCTGCTTTAATTTCAATTATTGGTATTTTTATCGGATTATTTATAGCTAGTTATACAGGTGAAGAGTTAAAAGATGGAAAAAAATATTTTTTTATTTTACAGATCATAATATTACTGTCATTAATAGTAATTGTTTTATTAATTAACTTTGATTTTTTATTTTTATCTGGATTATTATTTGGTTTATTAATAAGGAGGGAATATTTATTTTTTGGAATATTGGTATTTTCAAATTTTAGCAATAATATAAGTTTTCTTATTAACTCATTGATATTTATTTATAGCCTCGCTTATGGTTCATTAATCTATCTTAATAAAAATTTTAAATATATTATTTTTGATGTTATATTATTTTTAATTCCTTTAACATTATATTTTTTAAAATTTGATATTGTTTCTTTTGCTGCAGGAAGCTTAATTTCAATACTTGGGGTTAAAACAGTTAATCTTATAAAATTTAGTAAATAAAATCTTTTATGTTATATTTAATTGGCATCGGTTTGGGTAATGAAAAAGACATTACATTAAATGGGATTGAGGCTTTGAAAAAATCTGATTATATCTATTTAGAAAATTACACTTCAAATATTGGCTTTGAAATTGAAAATCTTGAAAAACTTATTTCTAAAAAAATTATTTTAGTCAATAGAAAGAAAATGGAAGAGGAAATTAATAGTATATTAGACCAGGCAAAAGAAAAAATTGTAAGCGTTTTGATCAAAGGAGATATATTTAGCGCAACTACGCACATTACTATTCTTTTAAGTGCAAAAGAAAAAAATATTGATTTAAAAATAATCCATAATGCATCAATATTGAATGTTATTGGAGATACTGGATTAATGTTGTATAATTTTGGTAAAACTGCTTCCATACCATTCAATAATGAGCAAATAGAAACCCCTTATAATGTATTAAATGATAATTTAAGTATTGGATTGCATACTTTATTTTTACTTGATTTAAAATCAAGTTTTGAATTTATGAATTTTAAAGAAGGAATTAATTATATTATTAAAATTGAAAATAAACAAAGATTAAATCTGATAAATAATGACTCTAAAGTTATAATATGTGCTGGTCTGGGTACTGAAAAACAAATAATTAAGTATGGGAAAATAAAAGATTTGTTAAAAAGTGAAATAGAAATATACCCACAATGTTTTATAATTCCTGGAAAATTACATTTTATAGAAGAAGAAGTTTTAAAATTATTTAATTAGATAATTTTCAATTGAAATATTTTTTATTTTTCCTTAAATTTTTTAATGATATTATTCTTCATCAGCAACAATTAGACTTGAAGTCTTTGCAACACCTTTGACTTTTGAGATTTTGCTTAAAGCAAGTTCTTTTAACTGCACTAAAGTTTTTGTGTTTACTACTGCAATTATATCATATTCTCCATACAGCAGATGAGCATTCTCTACTTCTTCTATGCTTGTTATTTCCTTTGCAGCTTTACTTGCGTCTATTCCTTCTAATTGTATTAGAACGTATGCCTTTACCATTTTTGCTTTTTATAACCTTATATTTTGTTATGCTTGAATTAGGTATAAATATAATCTCCTTATTATTTGTTTCGATTTTGGTTTCTATTAGATTAACCTGCAATACTTTTCCCTTTATATCATTTATTGTTATATCATCTCCCTTTAATAATTTTTTATTTTTAATAATATA
Organism: Candidatus Woesearchaeota archaeon; assembly: GCA_018302105.1. Lineage (GTDB taxonomy): Archaea > Nanobdellota > Nanobdellia > SCGC-AAA011-G17 > GW2011-AR18 > JAGWAD01. The sequence goes on along the minus strand of JAGWAD010000001.1, from coordinate 15,387 downwards.
AAATCCTGAGACTAAATTTGGTATCCAATCTTTAAATGCCAAAGCTATGAATACTAATGCTAATAAAATAAATACTAATAATATTATCTGTAGTATTCTTGTTGAAAATCCTAATTTATTTAATGCAATTATAACTGTACCTGCATATATTAAATATTTTATTACAGAAGCTGCTATTTCTTCTACTTTAATATTAATCTTTAATTGTTCTTTTATTATTTTATTTATTTCTATATCTCTTAATAACTTTCTTATTATGTTATTAAGTATATTTGCTATTAATAATCCAAAAATTAGTATTAAAAGAGCAGTTACTACTTTTATTATATTTTCTGAGTATTCTACCATAGATAAACTTAGAAATTAGGTTTTAAAAAACTATTTATTTTGATAGCTTTTCAATTATAGTATCTATATTTACTGCTTCCTCTGAATTCACTATATTTTCTAGTATTTGACGAATTTTTAGAAAATCTTCTTTTGAACTTATTATATTATGCAGCCTTTCGTAACTTGGATTAGGCATTATAATATAATGACTTGCATTAGGATTTTTCCCTAATTTAACCCATCTCTGGTCATATCTGATAACATATTCGAATGTTGTCCTGTCTTTTTCAGGTAAATTATATTTTTCTACATAAACACAACTATCATCAGCTAATTTTTTGTATAATCTTTTCATTTTAGGTTAAGATATGCATTGGAAACAAAGTTTATTTATAAATTTTTCCCAGAATTTTTACTTATGTAAATCCTATAACCTGAAGATTTAGCAATATCTTTAACATTTCCAAAAACTTCAAGCATTTTTTTAGATAACTCTTTTCCGCCCTTATTGTGCCTTGCAACTAACTGGAGGCTGCCATTTTGCAGTAAATGTGATTTTGCGTCTTCTATTAACTTAAAACATAGTTTTTTGCCTGCTGTTTGTGGCGGATTTAATAATATAATATCGAAATTTTCATTTATCTTTTCAAAACCATTACTTTGTATAATCTTCCCATTTAATTTATGAAAATCTAAATTTCTACTTGTGATTTGTACAGCTCTCTCATTTATATCTGATAAAGTCAAATCAATTAAAGGAAATATTATTTTAAGACTAATTCCAATAGCGCCATAACCGCATCCTAAATCTAATATTTTTGAATTTTCTTGTATAACTGACTTTTCTATTAAGAGTTTTGTTCCCTTATCAACCTGGTCTGGAGAAAATAAACCTGAAGCTGTGTATAATTCTATTTCATTATCCCTTAATATTTCTTTGATTTGTTTTATTATTAATCTGGATGTTGGTTTTTCTGTAAAATAATGCTCTGTCATAAATAAATTCATTTTTATTAATTAATATAGTTTTTTAAAATTAATAAAGAATAAAAACAGGTTAATATTCATTTTTATATGAAGATTGGTGATGAGTATCTGAATGAATTTATAAATTATTGCAAAATTAATTTTAAAAATAATTTAATGGCTATTGTTATATACGGATCTTATACATATGGTTACTTTGATAAAAAGAAAAGTGATTATGATGTATTTGTTATTTTTAAAAATAAAATTCCAATGGAAAAGAATTATTTAGCTAAAAAATTCAAAAAAGTTTCTTTACAATATTTCTGTACTTCAGATCAACTAATTGAAAAAATCAGACATGGATATTGGACTATTTACATAACACTTCTAAAGGGAAGTAAGGTTTTATATTTTTCTAAGGATTATAGTCTTTTTCTAAAACAAATTTCGCATATTAATTTTTTAGAAGAAATTTTTGATATTATTGGAATGGAATATATAGAAAGAAAAAGGATGAAAATATTAAATAATCTTAAAGGATTTAAGGCTGCAAAATGGTGCCTAGCTGAGATAAGAAAAAGACTTCAGCTTTTAACTTATATAAGAAAGTGTAAATTAATCTGGGATTTTAATAAAACTGTATCAATAAATAAAGATTTATTTGATAAAAAAGAAAAGCAATTTCTGAATGCTTTGTATAAGAAAGTAATGCTCAGAAAAACTGATTTTAGCGATTATGAGAAAGAGTTTACTTTAAAATTGGTTAAAAAATTAGATGAAGAACTTATAATTAAAGAATTATTGGATTAATTTCATCACATCTCTTGATATTTTACTTGCTGTCTTTAATAAGTTATTTAATTTTGAATCAAAATTATTTTGTCTTTTATATAATGAATGTGTTGGTAATGATAATCCCAAACCAACAAGAACTTCATATACGGCTTTAACTTCTTTATTAAATTTTAATGATTTTCTGTCAATATAATCATAATATAAAAATAAATTTTGTGTTTGCTTGTTTAATATTTCTGATTCATATAAAATTGCCATTTCTCTATATCTAAAAGATTTTATTTTTGTTAATGCTTTATCAAAAAGGAATTTATAACCTAAATTTCCTGCAATTCCCAAAGTTATATTATTAAACTGGTGATTTGGTGGACAATATGTCTCTGGTGATTTTTGTAAATTATCTTCTATTATTGATCTTCCCTTTTTTATAAGTTCATATTGCCTTTCTTTATCATCAAATTCATTTTCAGAAAACTTATATAAACAACTGTTTTCATGCTATGGATTAGCAATTGTATGTGATATTTCACATTTGTGCTTATAGTCTCTTTGACCTATTAGTATATGCGGCTGTTTAGATACTTCTTTTAAAAGATTAATCAATCATTTTGGATATTTTTTTGCTGAACTTCCTTTTGTTAAACCTTCTGGAATAACTGATAAAGTTATAGGTAGTTTATCTTGCAATATTCTTTCTAATTCTCTTGGAGAATTTACATGATTAAAGTAAACATTTAATGAAATCATATTTTTATAATAAAGAAAAAATTATTAAATGCTATCCTTTTTGATTATCATTGCACTAAGCTTTCTAATTTTGATAATGCCTGATTTTTGTATGTTATTACTGGCTCTTTAAAGCTTTTAATTTCTGATCTTATATATTTATATGATAGAAATGTATAAGTTGGATGAAACATAAATTCAAATAATGCACCCATTGCTGCTCCCCATGCTGCAAAGCTTTTTGCTCCATTTATTCCATCAGTGAAATATCCTACTAAAGCCCCTATACCTGTTCCAATAGCAGAAGATCCAATTAAACCAAGAATAGACATTGGCCATGAATACTCTTTTGCTTGTTCATATCTTATTTGAAGAAGATCATTTACTTTTTCAACATATTCAGTTATAATTGGTTTATATTCTTCTTCCATTTGATATGAATCCACTAACTTAGAAGCATCAATTCTTTTCCAATTTCTAACATTCATATTTATCTCTTGATCTATTAATCCAAGTAGTTGTTTAGCTTCCATTTACATTCTTAATTATAATAAGATTTATTAAAGCTTATGTTTTTTGATTATTTATGCCAATTAATGCAGGTTATGAATATGCAGAAGCTCAAAAGAGATTAGACGATGCTAAAACTAATGAGGAAAAGATAAGAGCCCTAGAATATATGCTTTCAGTATCGCCATCTCATAAAGGGGCTGAAAAGCTAAGACTAGAAATTAAAACTAAGATTTCTAAATTAAAAACCAAAATTGAGAAAGAAAGAGCAAAAAAAACTGGAGGTTTTAGTATAGCTATAAAGAAAGAAGGAGCAGCACAAATTGCATTGATCGGTATTCCGAATAGTGGAAAAACTACAATATTAAATAAATTTGCAAATACAAAAGCATTGGTTGCTGATTATGAGTTTACTACAAGAATGCCTGAGGTTGGAGTTATGGATTACAACGGTATAAAGGTTCAATTAGTAGAAATCCCAGCAATATTTTTAGGTTTTAATGAAAGCAATAAAGGGCCAAGTTTATTAGCAATTGCAAGAAGTGCAGATTTGATAGTTATAATAATAGATGGAACAAGAGATTGTGAACAGCAAATAAAAATAATTGAATTAGAATTTAGTAAAAATTTTGTAGTTTTAAAAAAGCTTAAATCTAATAACAGAGAGGGTTATGAAACAAGGAAATGCTTAGTTATTGTAAATAAAATATTAAAGAATTTTAAATGTGAATATCCTGTTTCCTGGGTTGGCGATTTTAAAGATGCTGTATGGACGATGCTTGATTTAATTTATGTTTATACAAAACAACCAGGAAGAGAAAAAGATTTTCCTCCAGTTGCGTTGAAAAAAGGAAGTTCTGTAGGAGATTTAGCCAGAATTGTACATCATGATTTTATTGATAAATTTAAATTTGCAAGAGTTTGGGGTAAAAGTGTAAAACATAATGGAAGCAATGTCGGGTTAGAACATAAATTAAAAGAAGGAGATATAGTTGAGTTTCATGTTAAGTAAATAATTGATTGAAATATATTAGATACATAAAATTTTAGGTATTATTTATTTTACTAATTTTAAATAATCAAATATAAATAGTTTTTCAATGTTTGTTTTTAGAACTTTAGATATATCATAAGCTAATATAAATAGTAAATTTAAAATTCTGATTAAGCACCACAACCTGCAGCAGCAACTGAACCTCCTTGTGTGTCATAACCAAATCCAGGAGCAGGATTGCCAACTGAAGTGAGGTCCATTTCACATTCTACAGGCTTATTATCAAAAGCATTGCAGATTGATATAAGAAGGTTTTGGGCATCTCTCCTTGTCTCAATTTTCTTACCATTAATTACGAGTGTTGGCGAACCTTGCACATCATAATTTTTATTTTCAACATCATATACCTTAAATGGTGGAAAACTACCTGCCCATAAACTTTTTTTTGGATCTTCAAATGATTCACTTACTTTATATTTTTTATCAGTTTCACTAATACATGAATTTATTGATTCCTTAATCACTTCACTTGTTTTTATAGCTTCTTCTGAATTGCCATCTTCAAGAAACTTGCCAAGATAAGTTAAATATTTATCTTTGTGATTTTTTTGGATACAATATTGCAATAATTGTTCATCCAGTTCCTTTTTTCCATGCATAGCATAATTTACAAATTTTACTTCAAAATCGATTTTATCTTTTAATATTTTTACAACCGGAATAATACCTTTTTCAATCTGCGTACCATAAGGACAATGTGACATCACAAATAATTCTACTTTTGGTTTTTTTGATTTAGGAACATCAATTTTTATATTACTTGTTTCTGGAATTGTTGTCAAATCAATTACCTGAGGAAATAATAATCTGCCATTTTTTGTTACATAAGAATCTATATCTCGACCATCTATACTTAATTTTAAATTATATAACCCATTTGATTCTTCAATACTTTTTATTGCAACAGTAGTTTCTCTTTGGAGTATATTCTTATTGAGATATTCGATTGTTTTATCGGCTATTTCTTTTTCATCTAAAGTATCTGTCTTTAATATTGAAATATTTTCTATAAAGAGTGAACCAATTAATAATAAAGTTAATACTAAAGAAGCAATCTGCCAAATCCTAATATAATATTTATCTTTTTTATTGTCAGTGTGTTCCTTTGATCTAGCCATTTTATTTATCCCTCTTTTGGTTATAAAATGTATGAGTATTAAAGTTTGTTTTTTAAATAGCTATTGGAACAATCATAGAACTACTGTTTTTCAAATGCTTCAACAAAATTATCTACTAAATTATCTACAAAGCTTTTTTTATAAGTTATGATAACTTTAATTGTTTTTTCCTCATTCTTCAATCCATAATATCTTTGTTTTTCTTTTTCTAATGTAATTAAAATATTACTATTAATTAACTGATTAATATACCAGGTTACAGAAGATGGTGAAATCTTTAGACAGCCAATAATATCTTTGTGGGTAATGTTTTTTTCTTTTAATAATTTTAATATTATTTTCCTAAAATTTTTTTGTCTTAATGTTCCTAAGATATTTCTCTCACAATCATTCAGGCCAATAGGATAAAATCTTTTGTTTCCTTTTGATTTTTCAATTTTAATTAAGTTTATTTTTTCCAGATAATTTAAATGATGATCTAAATTACCCACCCCAATATTATTTTTTCTTTGCAATTCCCTAAAATGTAATCCAGGAAATTCATGTATAGTTAAATATATTTTTTTTCTAATATCCAAATTTAAAGCTTTTTCTTCTTTCTTAAAATAATCATTAATCATTTTAATATTCCAAGAGCAAATAAGACAAGTATTAAAAGATCCAGAAAATGCGTAAGTACCATTATAGGATCTGTTCCTGCATTGATTATGTTAATCGCTAATATTATTTCCTTAATAGAAAATATTAAAAATGCACTGCATATAAACATAAATTTACTTCTTTTTGTTCTTAGATAAGTCAGTAATGAGATTATAAATAAAATTCCAGATAATGATGCAATTACTACATGCATAGAATTATGCCATAAAACATTTAATACCATTTTAAATAAAATATAATCTGTAATCCTATATAAAATATTTGATTATAGAGAAGTTTTCTAAGTTAGGCTTAGAAAGATATTTAAATTATATAACTAATTCTATATATTAGAAAAGAGGTTTTATGTTTAAAAGGAAAAATTCCCTTAAGACAAGTTGAGTTAATATATAGATTATATCAAATATATAGGTCATAATTATAAAGAAAGCTATATTCTTTTTTAAAATTGGGGCAAAAAACAAAATTAGAAGTTATTATTTATAAAGAAGATGTTTTTCTAGCTAACCCTAACCAATTTAGTTATTCAAATGCAGCTAAAGATAGTGTAATGTTTGGAAAAAATGCTTTTGAAGAAGGTAATTTTGAAAAAGCAATATTATATTATGATCATGCTTTTAAAACAGCACAGGGTTTACCTATTGAAACTGTAGATTTGAAAGCAAAATGCTATAATTTATTAGCACTTAAATGTTCTTTAAATGGAAATAAATTTCTTGCATTAACACATAGTAGAAAGGAAACAGATCTTGTTGAACATTATTGTGATCGCTTAATTGAAGCTTTTAACTCGATAAAACCTCCAGAGGAAAAAGACCTTGTATTTGATTTATTATTAAATGGCGCTGAACATTTCGCAATAGCTAAATTTGAACTTGCAAAAAATTTAATTGCAGGTTCCCAATCTTATATGCCTGAATCAATTTATCAAGTAAGTTCAGCATTAAAATTAGTGAATGACTTAATTAAAGATAATCATGCAAGTTGTTTTCTGCTTTACCAATCTGTGGAATCCTTAATCTATTTTGGAGATATTTTAAGTACTAAGGAAAGAAAAATTAGCAAATATTATTATAAAACTGCATCAAGTTATATTAATCTAATGATTCCTGATAAAGATTTTAATTTACTTAATCAAGTTAAGAGTGTTTTTAATATAAACCTTTTAAAAGAAAGATTAACTAATAGTCTTAGTTTTATGGAAAAGAGACGTGCGGCATAATAGATTTTTTAGTACCAAAAAGCTTAAAAGTTATGTAAATTTACTTCAAAGTTAGATGATGAAAAAAATAGGTAGCTTTTTTTTAGGATTCTTAGGAGTATTTAAGAAAAGGAAAAATGTAAAACTTGGTATTTATGGTCCTCCGAATGCCGGCAAGTCGACTCTCGCAAATAAAATTACAAAAGACTGGCTTGGAGAGGAAATGAGTAAGGCTTCTCCAATACCTCATGAAACAAGAGAGATTGTTGTTAAAGAAAAAATTACAATTAAATCTAAAGGAAAGGAATTAACTTTTAATTTAGTAGACACGCCTGGAATTGCAACTAAAATTGATTATGAAGATTTTTTAAAATATAAATTAAATGCCAAAGAAGCCAGGGAAAGGGCAAAAGAAGCTACTAAAGGAGTTATAGAAGCTATTAAATGGCTTGATAATATGGACTGTGTTCTTGTTGTTTTAGACTCAACTCAAAATCCTTATAGCCAAGTTAATATAACTATAATTGGTAATTTGGCTGCACGTAATATCCCAGTATTAATTGTTGCAAACAAAACAGATTTAAGGAAGGCTGATATTAAAAGAGTAGAAGCAGCATTTCCACAATACCCAACAATCGGCATATCTGCTGAGAAAGGACATAATTTGGAAGTGTTTTATGACAACTTATTTAAACTTATGAAATAAAAAAAAGAGGAGAGAATGTTAACACTACAATATATACCATATCATGAATTTGCACCTTTAACTTTAGATGATAAATTAAAAAGAGTATTAAAATCTGTTAAATTAGATAAAATAATTATAATTGAGGGAAGATTAGATGCTGTTGAAGAGTCTGAATTAATAAAGAGGACAATGCAGCAGATTGACAAGAAATTCAAAGGAATAGAAATTGCAAGCATTGATTATGATTTCAGGAGCTTAGATTTATTAGATAAGGTTAAAAAGAATATAGCTCATTTTTTATTAAACCGCAAGCCTGGATTAACAATTGTTGGGCCTGCAACTGTTGTAAAAGAAATAAGAAAAGATCCTACTAAAATCGAATTAATGACTTTAGATAAAAAAAATAGGTAATGAGGTGGATTAAATGGTAAAAGAAAAAGATGTAGAATCTTTATATAAATTAATTAGTTTTATACAGGGGCAATTAAAATCCAGTAAAGATGATTTGAGTTTAGCACGAAAAGATATGAGAAAAATTACTTTAAAAGACAATAATATTTTGGGTACTTTAATTAATATGGATAATTCGATAGATAATTTACAAAAAGCCTTAGAACGTGTTGCTGATACACTACGATTAATAACTAATGTAATTAATGAAGATTCAAAGAAAAAATAATTTATTAATTTTATTATAATATTAAAAATTACCCAATCTTTTAACTGTGTCTTCTATATTAAGAAATTCTATTCCATTAACGTCTCTAAGCATTCCTAAAGCACATTTTAATTTACCAACATTATTTGTAAAAGAATAATCTTCTAATTTAGAATTATCAATTCTATGATATTTTTCGCCACAAAAATGTTCTCCAGATACATTGCAATCATAACCATTTTGTCCTGGTTCTTCTCTGAATCTAATGAATTCTACATCTTCTATGAAACTGTAAAACTGTGATGCAAAATTCAAATTTTCATCCTTTCTGTATTTAGACGAGAAACTCCAAAAACACTCTAAGTTTTTCCCTTTCGGATTCTCTATTTTTCCATTATAATTAATTAAATGTATTTTTGATTGAACAATTATGTTTCTAATGCCGCCTTCAAAGTCTAAATCTAATTGATCTCTTAAATGTGATAATACTCCATCTTTTGTTGCATTTGATCTTTGATCTGAGTAAAGACCTAATATTTTCTTAAATTATTTTCGTTATTTTTTTCAAATTCAATGGCAACCTGCCTTAATGGCCAAATTATCTTCTTTTCGGTTAATTCACTATATTTTAATTCAAATGGATAAATTTCAGAATTTTTTCCACTAAAATTTATCATGCCAATTTTTCTGAAGTTAGCAATTTTTTCTCTTCTTATAGTGTACAGACTTTTGTTTATTGCTATAAATGTTTTTGGATTTTGTTTATCAAAAAATATATGATATTCACCATTTGTAAATTTACAATCTTCTAACATAATAAAGACAAATAAATTTTTATTTATAATTATTGTTATATGAAGAAATATAGGCTGTAAAATGCAAGTTTAAACTATTATACCTCCAATTTCTAGTTCTTCTTCTAAAATTTTATCATATTCTTTAAGTTTATTTTCACATCTCATTATTTCATTAGATATATCATTCTCAATAAACATAATATTTTTACTTTTATTATCTCTAGCATATTCTAAATCTTTTTTAAATGATCTAATTTTATTGTGTATTTCATTTTGATCTGTCCATAAAATTTTAATTCTTTCAACTAATCTTGGATTTATTTCATATTCTTGTTGTGTAAAATGGTATTTAAAAAGTAATCAGTTGAAGTTAGTCAATTTCTTTTGATGCCCCACTCCGTCAGCAGACGGATTTGCCAGCAGGCAAACCCTTGGGGTGGGGAGGTTCACAGATTTATTTTTAATTTATGCTTTGTTCTCTTTGAATATATAGTTTGGTATTTATACTAATTTAGATATAACTCTCTAGGAAGATTTATAAAACTGCATTACTATAAGAATAATAGGAGATTATAAAATGCACCAATGCGTAAGATGTAGTACTATGTATGAGGATGGAAGTAATCAGATCCTTAAAGGCTGTAATAATTGCGGCGGAAAGTTCTTTTTCTTTGTAAAAAATGAAAATTTAGAACAAGTAAAAGAAGCTACAAGCCAATTAACAGCAGAAGACAAACAAAAGATAGAAAAGGATGTATTGGATATAATTGGTTATGAAGAAGACAAGCCTGTAGTTTTAGATTTAGCTTCTGTAAATATATTAAAGCCTGGCAAATTTGAATTGGATTTAGTCAGATTATTCAAAGGAGAGCCTATGGTCTATAGATTAGATGAAGGTAAATATATTATTGATCTTGCTGAAACTTTTAAAAATGCTAAGAATTCTAAGAAAGAATAACTAATAATTTACTAAAGTTTTGCCATTTCCTAATTTGGAACTTAAACTTTCTCTTAATTCTTTTCTTGATAATGGTTTAGATTCCCAATTCATTTCTTTGTATTCCTGATATTTGTCAATATATTCTCTAAATCAAATTATATCAGAGTAAACTTAACTTCGTAATATCGTTTTTAATTCACTTAATCCAATTGATCCCCGCACTATTCTCAGGATAAGAACATTCTAATCTGTCCCGAAAATCTTTTTCTCATTCAATGCCTTTTCCTTTACAATATCCATGAATGTGAAAACCAAAGGCTTTTTCTTTGACAATGATTTCTGCTATTTCTAGTGCGATTGTTACACTTAATGCATTAACTGAACCATTATTAGTTATTAATTCTAAACTTCTTGATAAAATATCAAAATTTCTGTTTGAAGATTTTTCAGTATCTATATTACCTAGTGTAGTCTCATATTTCATAAAAATGTAAAAGCGCAAATATTTATAAAATATGTGGTTATTATATTATTAATTAAATTTATTTACTTTCTATAATGTTTTTCTTTTGGGCTAACATCTTGTTTTTTATAGTATTTTCCAAATTTTTGATATTTATTGCCTTTGCCTGAATTAAATCTTATTATTTCTTTTTCACTATTTATCTGATATCCAGTTTCTTCACTAAATTTTAGATAACTCTCAAATGTTGGTTTATAACCTTCAGTTTCCATTCTATGAATTACCTGCCTTGCTGTGCTGTAGAAAATTTTTATTCCTGTGGCTTGTTCATATTCATCTCTAAATTTAAGCAATTTTTCTTCTCTAGGCTTTCTACGATATAAATTATTGTTTCTTTTTTTATCTGCAGTTTTTGTTTTTCCAAGCATATATCTTTCAAATTGCAAAGGATTTTTTTTTGATATAATTTTTTTAGTATAAATGCCGCCTTCACTATGTTTTTTTACTTTATTCTCATAATATCCATTATCTAAATTATTATTAGAAATATCACTAAACTTCCTGATTTTTGTTCTCTTTGAATCTTCCTTTTTCCAATTAGTCAGTATAGTGTCTAAATCTCTTTTTTCATCTTCTAGAATTGTTGTATCCATTAACAGTCCAAAAAAAGGACTTATTTTTATACTTATCTAGATTGTATTATAATTATTTTAAAGAACATATCAAATCTTTATTTCTATTTCTTTATTTATATTTAAGTCTCTTGACAATTCTTGACCTAACTTAGATTTTTTATTTATTTTTATTTCTGCTTTTTTTCCAACTGTATAAGTTAAAAGAAAGTGATTGTCAACATAAATCTCAGCACTGGTTCCTGAATATTCTTGTGGCAACCTGAATACTATTGCTTTTTTTGTCTCTTCAACTTTATATCTTATTGGTTGTTTGTTTATATTCTCATTTTCAGTTTTTATTTTTACTGATTCAAGTTCTTTTACTGTTATTCTTATTCCTAATGATTTTTCAATCTGGTCTATAGTTTTCCCTTCTTTTCCTATTACCCTTGCAATATCCTTTTCTGGAATATAGATTTCTGCCTGGTTACTACCAATCACCTTAACTTTTAATTTGTCTACATAATTCAAAAGTTCTTTTTCAATTTGTTTTGCTGCTAATAATTTTGTCGGATCGTGGACAAATTCTTCCTGAACCGGAATTACTATAGTTTCTTCACCATAACTGTAAATTTCAAATTCTAATTTATTTGTATTAAAATCCTTAACTTCAACCACTGGTCTTGCTAAATCTGCTTCCTGCATTCCCGATGGTACTTTTACTATCATCTGTACAGTCATTATTTTTCCAACATTACCATTTTCTATAAAAATCAAGGTGTCTAAAACTGATGGAATCATACCAACATCTAAACGGCTAATAAATCTTTGAATTGCGTCTATTGGTGTTGCTGCATGCAATACTCCAAGAACATTACTTCCTCCCAATCTTAAATCTGTATATAATGCAAAATCCGGAGTATTACGCATTTCATCAAAAACAATATAATCAGGCCTTGATAAAAATAAAATATCATGAATTTCATCTTCTGTTGCCAAATTTTTACTGTATTGTGTTATGTCTTTACTTAAAATTAAAGATCTTGGACTTTCTATTGTTTTTGTAACAAAATTATTTTTAGAATAATATTCTGCCAGGGATTGACAAAATGTACTTTTACCTGAGCCAGTAGTTCCAGCTATTACAACCCCACGTGCTTTTAATTTAATTCTTTCAGAAATTTTTTCAGGCAATTTATAATCTTCAATATTCAGAACTTTAATTGGTTTTACAGCAGTTATTTCCCAGCCATCAGAAACAGGAGGTTTAGCAATAACTATCCTATAATCTTTGTATTGAACTATTGTTGAGCCCGGTCTTGAAATCTCTATAAAAGCGTTAGGCTCAATTCTTGATCTTTCTACAATTTCCTTTGCATAATCCTGTACTTCAGATTGTTTTAATGGGGTGTTTGATAAATCTAATAATTTCCATTCTCCTGGTTTTCCTTTTTTTGCTTTTGGATTACAACTTTCTTTTAAATGTACTGACATAGTTGTAGAATCAAAATAAGCTTCAATTTGTAATTTTTCTTTTAATTCCTGTCTATGGTAATAGATTACTTCAACGCCTAAAGCTTTAGCTGCTTCTGATTGTATTTTATCTGCTGAAATTAAGATTGCATTTTCGTTATATGCTATATCACGTATTAATGCATCTATTTCTCCACCTGATTTTGCATTTGTTATCTGATACAAATTTGGTCTTTCTCCAACATAACTTAATTCTATTTTTCCCTGTTTTGATAATAATTGTAATTTTTGTAATTCTTCTAAACCCAGAAATCCAATTTCCTGTCCCTGATTTGCCTGATGTTCTAATTCTGCTAAAACTGCTTTTGGGATTATTATCTTGCCTGATATTTTCTTAGAATTTAGATATTGTGAAGGAATTCCTTCTATTACGACTGATGTATCCATAACATATGACTTTTCTTCCATTTATTTTCAAATTTATGTTAAGTTCTTTATTTATTAAATATTTGGTTGTTTAACTTATTGATAGTTAATCCTAATTTTTAATAAAAGAAAGGTTTAAAAGTAAATTAAATCCTGAAATATTAATGGTAAGAAAGGGACAAGAGGCTGCAATAATTGCTGAATCCTTAGAATTAAATCTTGTAAAACAATCGATTACATTGAAAGAGTTTAAAAATATATTTTCAAGTGGTTTAAAAGATTTAAATGAAATGTTAGAAATGTTTAAAAAAGAGATTCCGAGAGAGAAAAATTTTGGCTTGGCTCAGAAAATTCAAGTAAATATAAGAAGAATAAATACTTTGTTATTGCAATCTCCAGATTATGTAAATTCTTCTCTACAAAGAAATACTGCAATAACACTTGGACAATTAAATACTTTTATTCCAATATTAAAACGTAATACTTATACTGGGAATTCTCTAATAGAATGGAAAGTTGCATTGGGTGATAATATAAAGAAAATTATTGATGGATTTGTTCAAATAAAGCTAAAAATAGACAGGTTATAATTTTAGATAATCATAAGCTTTTTATAACTTTCTAGATGTATAAATTGATGCTAAACTATGATTTAATAACAATACAAAGATTATTAGAGAATATAAATGTTGAAAGTGGTGAATTATATATAACTACAAAATTAACAGATTTTAATCCAAAAATTCTTCAAATTAGTGCTATATATAGATTAATTGATAATGGGGGGGTTATTCCACTTACAGAAACAGAATTTTCTGATGTTTATTTTTATAGTAAAAACCCAAGAATAGATGGTTTAGAAAATTTGGGTTATGAAATAACTGGCAGATATTCATTATTAAAAAACCATGTAAAAAATATTAGATTATATGGACCAAATAAAAAAGAGATTGCTCCAAATGGAAGGATCATCTTATGTTCTGACTTAAATTTAGATTTAAAATTTAATGATGATCTTAAACTAAAATCTTTTTCTCAATTCCAAGAATGGTCAAACCTTGATGAAAGCTCTCTTGATGCAATAAGCCAAGGCATTAAAAGAACACTTGGTTAAATTTTTCTAGCAAATACTAAAAAAGCAGTATGCCCAAGCATATGGTTATTTGGTCTTACTTTTAAATTATCAACTGTCCATTCTCTTTCTAAAACTTCTGAAATTTTCCATAAATAGAAATTATTATCTAAATTTTTAACTAATTCCATTACCTGTGTTATTGTTGGCAAATAGCAGACTAAAAAACCACCAGATTTTAAAGAAGATAAAACATGGGATAAGGCACGCCATGGTTCTAATAAGTCTAAAGTAATTAAGTCTACATTCTTTTCATCAATTCCATTATAAATGTCTTTGTTTTTTATTCCTACTTTTAATTTTAAATTTTCTAAGTTTTCTTTTGATATCTGGTAAAATTCAGGATTAAGTTCATAAGTTGTAACTTCGCATCCAATCCTTGCTAAATATGCACTTAAATTTCCAGAACCAGAACCTGCATCTATAACTTTAGTTCCAACACCACAGCCTGTAATTGTTATTATAAGTCCTATGTCTTTATAATGTGATGTTGCAGGTCCTCTTTTTATTTTAGTAAGATTATCTATAAAATCAGCATCAAAAACAGTAAAATCCTTTCCAATGTTACTTTTAACAACTCCAGATTTAATATCTGCTTCTTTTAGTGTGCCAAATAAACTGTGAAAATCTCCTTTTTTATAATAACTTAAATTTCCTTTTCTGTCTATAATTATTTTCTTTATCATCTAAATTTAAGAATTAAGAATCTTTAAAAAAGTGACTATTGCCCTATTTTGGACATTTTATTCACTAATTGACAAATAAAGATTTTTAGAATGAATGCGGGGAACAGGATTCGAACCTGCGTAGGCCTGAGCCAGTAGCTTTCTTAA